>JXSN01000334.1 GCA_001276605.1 Achromatium sp. WMS2 | reverse complement strand
TATTAGGTGCTAAATGGTTGTACTAGTGCAAGGTTTTAAAAAATAGCATAGTTGTGACAAGTATATACACAGATACATACCAAAATGCAGCCATCCATCATGACAGCAGAGATACAGTGTTTAACCAAAATTCAAGTTTCATATAAAATACACCTTAAATAATAACTTTAAATATATCTTTAACAGATAACCACTGGTAGTGTTGGTCAATTGTCTTGTATTCCATTTGTTCATTTTTTAATCATCTCATCATATTAATAGCTATAATTTTCTTTTCTTCTATAAAATTCATTACTCACAGCAAAGAAAAAACAAAATAATAATAGTGATAGCTAAAAGCTATTAAGCAAGATATTTATTTTTTAATGTGATTGATTGCTTTTATTTTTATTATGTTTTAATATTCCTCATGATGGTTGAATGTAAAAATGGTGTCATTTTTCTTACATCTGTTTTGTACATTGATCTAATAATTATTCAACTACTTATTTCTATGAGATGCTTAAATTATTAATATGTAGTGTTGATGTTTTTGGTTAAAGGTGTTGGTGTCAGTCCTTAAAGTTTGCTGGAATTTGTCAGCACCAGTAAAAAATCAGCAATCAAAAAATATGTACATGAATATCATAAGAAGGTTTAAATCAGTAATAAAACTAATTACGTCTGTAGGTTTTTAAATACCTAAATTCTGACAGTAAAATTTTAGTGGTTCCATCCGTAGTTCAGAAAATGCAATAAAACAGTTTTTTTCATACCTTTTGTATGTACATTCAGTACAAATTCAACAATTGACTGTTTCTATAAAAATAGTACATTCTAGGTCTATATTAATAAACACCTTCAGTAATAATTTAGCACTAACTCAGCACATATAATAAAAACCAGCACTTTTTTAGCAGTTTCATGTGAACCATTTGCGCACCTAATAATTAAAAATTATACTAAAATGAAAATTGTTTGTGATGAATAACATTTCAAATAGCTGTCATCATGGAATATTTTTGGATTTATGTGTAGAGTATCAAATTTTCAGTGATGATTTATTGCTAACTAAGATGATCAATAAACCATATTCCTTACAATAGTTAACAGTAACAGTAATTTTATAATTATTGTTAGGTTTATTATTATGTCATTGTCATTTTCCCAGATTCTCAGGAGAAACAGCATTTATTTTTACTGCAATGACAAGCAGATCAAATAAAGGTTAAAAAACTGACTTAACAATTAACCAAGATAGAACCAGTTAAAATGCCTATTTTGCTGCAAACAAACTTAATACATAAATTGTTTTCTTTTCAAACAATGTTTGAAAACATTCATGGTAACCTCTGTCATCATGGTTAATTGATAATTATTCTGGAACTTGGATGTACAGTAGGTTTTGATGTGTATGTACCCCACAATACAACATTTTTAGCATCATAAATATCATATGCATTTCTACTGTAATTTTCATGCAGGAAACATTACTCAATTATAAATTAAATATTCTATTATTGCAGTAAATTATAATAATAACATGTTTATTGTACTGAATGTTTTTTACTTTTAATTTACTTTTTACTATTGTCACTTTGCATATGACAAATCATATATTGGCTTAACATGTTTGTTGTGTTTAGTTTCTTGTTTTAGCTCAATTGTTAAGTTATTTTTAACTGAAAATATAAATTTTTTATTATTATACAGCACATCTAAATAAATATTTTTAAATAGGTAAAACACTTGAAAAATTTACACATGTTAATTATGATTTTAAAAATTATAATTTTCAGTTAAAAATAACTTAACAATTGAGCTAAAACAAGAAACTAAACACAACAAACATGTTAAGCCAATATATGATTTGTCATATGCAAAGTGACAATAGTAAAAAGTAAATTAAAAGTAAAAA
>JXSN01000333.1 GCA_001276605.1 Achromatium sp. WMS2 | reverse complement strand
TTGCTGAGTAGGTGTTGGTGAATACGTAGGCTGACTTCGCCGCATATGTTGAGGTTGGAGCGAATGAAGGTGTCTAGGGTGTGGCTGATAATGCCTTCGGAGGAGTTCTCGATTGGGACTACGCCGTAGTGGCAGGCTCCGGATTCCACTTCGCGAAATACTTCGGGGATGGTTGCCATGGAGGCGGTGTCTATGGCGTGTCCAAAGTGTTTGAGGGTTGCTGCTTGGGTGAAGGTGCCGGCTGGGCCGAGAAATGCTACTTTTAGGGGCTGTTCTAGGGCTAAGCAGGCTGACATTATTTCTCTGAATATCCAGCGGATGGTTTCGGAGTTGAGTGGTCCTGGGTTGAGGTCTTTGATGCGTTTGAGGACTTGGGCTTCGCGTTCGGGGCGATAAAAGTCTGCATTGTCACAAAGCTGGCGTTTGAGTTCTGCGACTTTTTGGGCGGCTTGGGCGCGCTGATTTATTAGTTTAAGGATTTGTTCATCTATGTTGTCTATTTGGGTACGCACGGCCGCTATTTGGTGGGTGGTTTTTGGTTCTAAGGTCATTGGGGTAATACTATGGAGGTTTCCAGGGTATTTGGTGTGATATGATATGGTCGGATAGGTAAGCAGTTAAGCAAATAAACAGCAGGGATTCGGGGTGAGAGGATTTGAACCTCCGACTTCTGCCTCCCGAAGGCAGCGCTCTACCAGGCTGAGCTACGCCCCGTTATTGGTAGTATGGGTGTTTAGTGTTTGCGGTTGATGGCAAATTCTGTTAATTGGAATAATGCGGTACGATACTGAGTTGGTGCAATCTCTTGTAATGCGGCCTTGGCATGCTGGGCATGCTGCTGGGCTAGATTCATAGTGTAGTTGATGGCGCCGGTTTTGGCAATAGTTTCTAGTATAATATTGAGTTGATTGCGGTCGCCGGTGGTGATGGCTTTCCTTATGATGTCTTTGTGGTGTTGATCGGTATCTGCTAGGGCTTGGATTAGGGGTAGGGTTATTTTGCCGTCGGCCAGGTCGTCGCCTATATTTTTTCCAAGCTCTGGGTTGTTGGGGCTGTAGTCTAGAATGTCGTCGATTAGTTGGAAGGCTATTCCTAGGTGTAGTCCGTATTGGGCCATGGCTTGTTCTTGTTGGGGGTTGGTTTGGGAGATTATGGCGCTTATTCTGGTGCCGGCTTGGAAGAGGGTGGCGGTTTTGCGTTCTATGATTTCTAGGTAGCGCTCTGTGGTGGTGTTGGGGTCGTTGCAGTTAAGGAGTTGTAATACTTCGCCTTCGGCTATGCGGTTGGTGGCGTGGGCAAAGGTCTCCATGATGCGCATGGTTTGGAGTTGGGTCATCATTTGGAAGGCGCGGGTGTAGAGGAAGTCGCCAACTAGGACGCTGGCGGCGTTACCCCAGATGGCGTTGGCGGTTTTGCGGTGGCGTCTTTGGTCGGAGGCGTCGACTACGTCGTCGTGGAGTAGGGTGGCGGTATGGATGAGTTCGATGATTGCGGCTAGGTGGATGTGCTGTGTTCCGTTGTAGCCGCAGGCGCGAGCTGCGAGTAGTACTGTTATGGGGCGTAGGCGTTTGCCTCCGGCTTGGATGATGTACTGGCCTATTTGGTTGATTAGGGCGACGTCCGTGTGGAGGTGGTCTAGGATGGTTGAGTTTACGGTTTGGAGGTCGCTGGATATGAGGTCTTGGATGTTACTGGGGAGGTCCATGCTGTGTGTGATCGGGCGGTGGCTGGGGGGTATTAATAATAACCGTGATAACGTTATAGTAATACGTTAGGGGTCACTTTTTGACGGCATTGGGGGTGTGGTGTTTTCATGTGAGGGTATTTATTGGTATTTGTGGTTTAGTTGTTTTATATGATTAATAATTTTTCTTCAATTGGGGCGTAGCATTCGGTGCCAGAGCCTAGTTG
>JXSN01000332.1 GCA_001276605.1 Achromatium sp. WMS2 | reverse complement strand
GGGTATGATCATAATTCCCATTACTAAACCAGCGGCTAAAGCGCTATCAAAAGCTACATCTAAGCCTATGTGTGTGCCTAGGGAACGTAGAGCGGGGGCTATGACTAAGACAGCAAAAAAACCATAAACTACAGTGGGAATACCGGCTAATATTTCTAATATTGGTTTAGCCCAAGCTCGCAATTGCCTAACACCAAAATAGAGGTGTTGGGACCACCGCCAACCTCTGGAACTCGAGATGCCTTTGCCGAGTTGGCTATGGAAGGTGGTTGTAAGCAAATACCAGTCCTTGCCGCCCTAAAGGATACCAACAAAGACGCCTTTGAAGCAGCATGTATGACCATGCGCGAAGATGGTGCCTACATTGAGGCCGGCGAAAACGATAACCTTGTCGTGCAAAAGCTTACCGTAAACACCAATGCCCTGGGTATATTTGGCTATAGCTTCCTCGAAGAAAACCAAGATAAGGTCCAAGGTTCTACCGTCGAAGGCACGGAGCCCAACTTTGATACCATAGCAGATGGTAGCTACCCTCTGTCCAGGCCTCTATTTTTCTATGTTAAGAAAGCCCATATTGGATCTATACCTGGACTGAAGCAGTACATTGCTGAGTTTGTCAGCGATAAGTCCATGGGAGAATACGGATACTTAGCAAATCGTGGTCTAATTCCATTGCCAGAAGATCAACGGGTGTTAGCAGTTAAACAGGCTCTCAAGCTAGAGCGGCTGCGCAAACTGTAATCGCTAAATAGATCCGCAATAAGCAGCCCCCGACCTTGCTGGCAACTCAGCATGGAATGGGGCTTAATTTGTTGTCAAAATTAGCATATTCACTGGCATATCATGCATGCTTGCACGCTAGATTAACCAGAAATTTAATAGCGTGTTCCTGCCTTATCTTTCCATCGTGACTACAACCTCAAATTAGCAATGCCTATGTACCACACCATCAGTATCAGCTTGCTTGTGATCTACAGCCTGATAGGCTACAGGATAGGCCTTCAGACTGCTCTAACATTAATTAATCACACTAATCAGAAATTCCACTCTTTGCCAAGTTACTATGGTATCTTTACCGCACTAGGAGCATTATTGCCTGGTTTACTGCTGTTAGCAACCTGGTTAACACTGGAATATCCCGTCATAATTGAGATTGTTATGGCTAAGTTTCCCATAACCGCCAACCCGGCAGATGTCAACGCAACTAAGTTGGCTATTAACGATATGCTCAATTTGGCAACTGGCAACATAACTTCACAATCAACCAATCCGGTAATGCATCAGGCCGCCGCTTACTACACCCAATTACTTTATCTCAGCACTATTTTACTGAACATAACCTTATTGCTTGTAGCAATTGGCGGCATATTATTGGCCAAAAGCAAGATTTCCCCCAGTTTAACCGCCCGTAATTGGGTAGAAGCGGTCATGCGCTGGCTTATGATCGCCTGTTCAACAATTGCTATTTTCACTACTGTTGGTATTGTGCTATCCGTAGTATTCGAATCAACTTTGTTTTTCCAAAAGATCTCCATCTGGGACTTCTTATTTGGCCTCAAATGGAGTCCCCAAACTGCAATTCGCGCCGATCAAGTAGGATCTTCCGGAGCATTTGGGATCATACCATTATTTGCCGGAACCATGTTGATTTCACTAATTGCCATGGCGGTTGCAGTACCCATCGGACTGCTTTCAGCCCTATATCTATCCGAATATGCAAGCCACAATGTGCGAGCTTGGGCTAAACCAATATTAGAAATATTAGCCGGTATTCCCACTGTAGTTTATGGTTTTTTTGCTGTCTTAGTCATAGCCCCCGCTCTACGTTCCCTAGGCACACACATAGGCTTAGATGTAGCTTTTGATAGCGCTTTAGCCGCTGGTTTAGTAATGGGAATTATGATCATACCC
>JXSN01000331.1 GCA_001276605.1 Achromatium sp. WMS2 | reverse complement strand
GTCCTATTCTGCAAATCCATCCCATCCCGACATGCGTCCAGCAACACCAGCAACTGACTGGCTCGGGTTTTCCGCAGCAAATCTAGCACCTCGTCTACTGGCAATCCTTCATTGTTTACCGTCTCAGACGTAACCCCGTACAGAGCCAAATAATCCTGACCATTAGCCCCCTCAAAACCATGGCCTGAATAAGCAAAGATAAAGGTATCATTAGGGCGTAAAAAACTGGCAAGTTGCCGCAATGTCTTTACCAAAAAGTTTTTAACCACTCCATGATCCACCACCAACTGCACCTTATACCCCGCCCGCTTTAACGCCTGGGTCAAGGCCTCCGCATCTGCCCGCGCGTATTTCAATTTACCAAGCCCACTGGCATTGTTATAATCACTGATGCCAGCCACCAGAGCATATTTCCTACCTTCCCTGGCAATGGCTAACTCAGTCCAACACCAGCTTGTAACCAACAATATCAACAACCAGATCCAACCTTGCCTGAAATAGTCCTGCTGCTTATGATCAACCATCGGATATCTCCTAACCAGGGCATTTACTTACAATGCAGCTCTAACGTGCTACAATTAGATTAGCATATATAAACTCAAATTACCACAGGCTAAATTTAAATCGTCGTTGGAAGTTTGTAACATTATTACTGGTAGTGAAAATAAGGGTATAAGCCAGGTAGGGTATGCATCGCGTACCTTTCCATGATGCAGACAATAACTAAATAATCCTCTATGTCGTATTTTCATCGTTGCTATATTCCAGGTGGTTACGATTTTTTCACTATTGTGGCTGAACAGTTTGAAAAGGTACGCGATGCGTACCCTACCGGGCTACCGGGCTTTCCATTGATGGCGAGGGAGTTATACGTCATTCCGGCATGGATTGCCGGAATCCAGAAGCCAGGGATGAGAGAAAAGG
The DNA here is from genome assembly GCA_001276605.1 of Achromatium sp. WMS2. Taxonomy (GTDB): domain Bacteria; phylum Pseudomonadota; class Gammaproteobacteria; order Chromatiales; family Chromatiaceae; genus WMS2. The sequence continues at coordinate 989 of JXSN01000331.1, read as the reverse complement.
TACTACCGGGATCAAATTACCACAGGCTAAATTTAAATCGTCGTTGGAAGTTTGTAACATTATTACTGGTAGTGAAAATAAGGGTATAAGTAACCGAGATTAACAATGCATACAGTTGTCAAAGGCAATATATTTATAGTATCAGCACCTTCAGGAGCTGGCAAAAGTAGCCTATTACGGGCTTTATGTCAACAACATCCAGAGATGCGTGTAGCCGTTTCTCATACCACGAGATCGCCTCGTTCTGGGGAACAAAATGGGGTTCATTATCATTTTATCTCTCAAGAAACATTCATAGGCATGGTTGAAAATAGTGAATTCTTAGAACATGCGCAAATATTTGATAATTATTATGGAACAGCAGAATCTGAATTGCGCAATCACGTAAATGCAGGAATTAATCTTATTTTGGAGATAGACTGGCAGGGCGCTAAGCAAGTTTTACGACGCTTTCCCGATGCCTGCACCATATTTATTTTGCCACCATCCTTAGAATTACTGCGCGAGCGTCTTACCAGGCGTGCTCAAGATGCACCTGAAGTAATTGCGCGGCGCATGCGCGATGCCCATCGAGAATTATCGCACTATATTGAATATGATTATTTGGTGGTTAATGACCGTTTTGAAACGGCGCTGGACGAGCTACATTGTATTGTAACCTCTCAAAATCTAAAAACTATCAACCATGCTCCCAAGTTAGTGGCTATCTTGCGAGAACTATTAGATGAGTCTACAGTAGCAACTGAGTCCGATTTTTGATACCATACCATGCGTACCCCGACCTTTTTCCTTAAACTATGGATTGAATATCACTCGATAATCCAGTTTTTAAAATTTGACAGAATATGCTAGAATAAGTTAGCTCGAAAACAGGAGAAATTCCCGTGTTTTTTATCGCCCCATTACCATTCATTGAAACACATATTGATGCACTGAATATGGAGATTCAAGCTCAGTTACCAGGGCGAAAATTAACAATAACTCAACAG
>JXSN01000330.1 GCA_001276605.1 Achromatium sp. WMS2 | reverse complement strand
GAAGACGGCGAAGGAGTGAATCCAGGGTTCGAGGCCTTCTCGGGCAAGTCCTCCGGCCCAGCTCATCATATTTTGTTCTGCCATGCCCATGGAGATGAATCTATCTGGGTAAGTTTGGCGAAAAAAATCTACTTCGCAGGATGCTGTTAGGTCGGCAGTTAAAACCAGTATTTGGGGTTTATCTTTAGCCCATTTGACGAAGTTGGTACGGTGCGGACTTTTTACAGTTTGTATTGTAGGTGGCTGTGGTTTGGTAGCTATTGGTTTATTAGTCTTCATTTGGCGGTTTTCTTAGCTGATCTGAGCATTCTATCTAGTATTTGTTGATATTCTTGGCGTTCTGAATCAGTTTTAAAGCGCAAGTAGTGTAAATTGGGTTTGCGTTCCATTAGTTTGGGGATGCTGTGGCATGGGTCGGTTTGAGCGAGTACGAATAGGGGTTTGCCGTTGGGTGTATAAGTTGCAGGTTTGGCAAGGGCGCGGACGTTGTGGCCGTTTACTGTGAATACGCGGGCTCCGAAGGCTCTGAGTTTGGCGGCTAAAGGTTCGGTGTTCATGACAGTTTCTATTAATCCATCACATTGTTGGCCATTGACGTCTACGTAAATACCTATGTTGTCTATTTTATAGTGTACTAGGGTTTGTACTGCTTCCCAAACTTGGCCTTCTTGAAATTCACCGTCGGACATAAAAACCCACACTTTACCAGTGTCACCACGGCGGATGCGGGCCATGGCGATGCCGCCGGCTTGGCTTAGGGCTTGGCCGAGGGAGCCGCTGGTTACTTCGCCTCCGGGGGAGTGTTCAGCGCCAATCATTTCTACGGTGCTGCCGTCGTGATTAAATTGGTATAATCCAGCTGCATCCATGCGTCCTGTTTCCACTAAAGTCGCATATTGGACTAAGGCGTAGTGGGATGGTGAGAATATGAAGCGGTCATATTCGGGGGTTTGGGGGCCGTGGTAGCCGGCTCCATTGGTGTATTTGGTATTGGTGGCGCTTGGTGGGCCGGCGTAGGGTGGGGGAATCATGGGGGCGATGCTGGGGCCGAGGTGCATTATTTTTAGGTAGAGGGTGGCAAGCATTTCGGCGCTGGAGCAGGCTTGGCTAAGGTAGCCTTCGCCGTTGTGCATGACGAAGGTTAGGACTCTTAGGCGGATGGATTGGGCGGCTTGTTGGACTGTTTGATGCCAGAGTTTGGGGGTTGATTTGCGTGTGTTCATGTGGCAGTTTCTTGGGCTACTATGGTTTTGAAATGTTTGCAATTTGCTGTTAAATCGGGGGAGTGGGCGATGAGGGCACCGCCGATGAGGTAGGTAACTTCATGGCCGTAGGTTTGATGCAGGTCTTTGATGCGGTCTAGGGTCATGCCTCCGGCTGGGACTGGGAAGATAGGGGCAATGTTGTGAAGAGGTGCGGTGCAGGCGTGGGCTATGGATTGGCATTCGTTGATAGTGAATGCGAAGCGGCCTCCGTAGTTGGTGAAGACGGCGGCGTCGGCGCCGGCGAGGCGGTTGAGGGTGCCGAAGAGGACGCCGTGTTCGATGCCGTGGTCTTGGTTGGTGACAAAGGCGCCTAGGAGGGAGGGGTGGGATATGATGGGGAGGGCGAGGGTGTCGTCGTCGGCTAGGGCGCGCATGGTGTCGAAGCCGGTGAGGCCGGGGCAGATTAGGAAGCCGCCGGCGCCTTGTTGTTTAGCGAGGTGGGCGCGGTCCCAGATTTGGTCGGTGGGTGCGGTGATGTTGGCGAAGTATAGTGTGTTGTGACCGGTTTGGGTGTTTGCTTGGTGGATGGCAGCACTTATCTGGGTTACACGCTCTGCATAGGGTCCAAATGGTTGGTTGGTAAGGCTGTGATCGTCTTTGATGATATCAAGTCCGCCGAGGGCCATATGGTGGGCTTTTTGGGCTAAGGTTTTGATG
>JXSN01000329.1 GCA_001276605.1 Achromatium sp. WMS2 | reverse complement strand
GAACACCAAGTGGATTGAGTACGATTTCTACTGGTTCACCATCTTTGGTAAACGGCATATCCTCAATTGGCACAACCTTTGATATCACTCCCTTGTTACCGTGGCGCCCTGCCATTTTGTCACCAGGTTGCACCCGACGTTTGACCGCTACGTAAACCTTGACTGTTTTCAACACTCCAGGCGGTATGACTAGAGAGCGGGCTGGTTTTGAAGTCCGTGACGTACACCCAACTCACTACGGGCGGGTATGTCCCATAGAAACTCCCGAAGGTCCAAACATCGGTCTAATCAACTCGTTAGCCGTCTATGCACGTACTAACGAATACGGATTTCTTGAAACCCCGTATAGGGTGGTAAAAGACAGTATAGTAACGGACGAAATTCACTATTTGTCCGCTATCGAAGAATCCAAGTTTATCATCGCCCAAGCCAATGCTACCCTGGATAGCGGTAATGTCCTCATTGATGATCTAGTTGCCTGTCGCCACGAAAATGAGTTTACTTTAAAAATACCTAGTGAAATCCAGTACATGGATGTGTCACCCAAACAAATTGTGTCAGTGGCAGCTTCCCTGATACCGTTTCTTGAACACGATGATGCCAACCGCGCCCTCATGGGATCCAACATGCAACGGCAGGCGGTACCGACCTTACGTTCCGAAAAACCACTATGTGGTACTGGTATCGAGAGAGCGGTTGCTGTGGATTCCGGAGTTTGTGTAGTTGCTAAACGCGGAGGTGAAATTGAATCCATCGACGCCGCACGCATTGTGGTACGGGTCAACGATGATGAAACCGAGCCTGGGGAGCCTGGAGTAGACATATACAATTTGACTAAGTACACCCGCTCTAATCAAAATACCTGTATTAACCAAAGGCCTTTGGTGTTTAAAGGAAATAATGTGGCACGAGGTGATGTGCTAGCAGATGGTCCTTCCACAGATTTGGGAGAACTAGCACTAGGTCAGAACCTCAGAGTTGCCTTTATGCCTTGGAATGGTTACAACTTTGAAGACTCAATCCTTATCTCTGAGCGCGTAGTGCAGGAAGATCGCTTTACTAGCATCCACATAGAAGAGCTGCATTGCATGGCGCGGGATACCAAACTTGGCCCCGAAGAAATAACCAGTGATATTCCCAATATTAGCGAATCTGCGCTTGCCAAATTGGATGAAGCCGGCATAGTTTATGTAGGTGCAGAAGTACGTGAAGGTGATATTTTAGTAGGCAAAGTTACACCTAAGGGTGAAACACAACTAAGCCCTGAAGAAAGGTTGCTACGGGCCATATTCGGTGAGAAAGCCTCAGATGTTAAAGATACCTCACTCAAAGTGCCATCTGGCATGTCAGGTACCGTTATTGACGTCCAGGTATTTACTCGCGACGGAATAGAGAAGGATTCTCGCGCTCTACAAATCGAGCAGGCAGAATTAGATAGGATCCGCAAGGATTTAAACGACCAACTCCGCATTATGGAAACGGATACTTTCCACAGGGTAGAAAAACTACTGATAGGTAAGATAGCCAATAGTGGCCCCAACGATTTGAAATCTGGAACCAAAATCACCAAGATTCACCTACAGGAGCTTGGTCGTGATCAGTGGCTAGATATTCAACTGCGTGCCGATGCGTCCGCGAAACAGCTGGAGGCACTAAAGCTTCAGATAGCAGCACAACGGGAAATGTTTCGTGAGCGTTTTGAAGAAAAACGGCGGAAACTTACCGAAGGTGATGAGTTACAGCCTGGAGTGTTGAAAACAGTCAAGGTTTACGTAGCGGTCAAACGTCGGGTGCAACCTGGTGACAAAATGGCAGGGCGCCACGGTAACAAGGGAGTGATATCAAAGGTTGTGCCAATTGAGGATATGCCGTTTACCAAAGATGGTGAACCAGTAGAAATCGTACTCAATCCACTTGGTGTTC
>JXSN01000328.1 GCA_001276605.1 Achromatium sp. WMS2 | reverse complement strand
GTTTTCAAAAAATACTGGTGGGATTAAGGTGTTGTTTGCAACTCAACCCGGTGGAACAAGCTGGGAGGATGATAAGTTGCAACATGGCGTGTTTACCCATTTTTTGTTACAAGGATTAAGCGGCAAGGCTAAGGATGGTCAAGGGGATGTTACTTTCAGCAGTTTAGCTAACTATTTGAGTAAAACTGTCCCCGATTGGGCGTGGGAAAATAATAAATTGCAAGCCCCTTATAGTGTGAATAATGATAATGTCCCACTGTTATTGGTATCTCATTCAGGTAATCAGATAGAGGTACCAACTGGTGCCAGTGTGGAGGCTAATACTAACCAGCAACCTAGTGTTGATACTGAACTTGCTGCTGATTTGCAGAGTGCTCGACAAGCTTGGGCCAAAGATGGCGAGGACCCACTTAAGGCATGGTTATCTGCACGGCATGCGGTACGTAGTATATGGCAGCAAGCAGCTGAGCAAGGTCATGCTGGGGCCCAATGGCTCATTGGAGAATGTTACTACTTAGGGGTTGGAGTAACACAGGATGACATCCAAGCAGTAGCGTGGTTACGTAAGGCCGCAGACCAGGGTGATGTGGATGCGCAAGACCACCTGGGTTCTATGTACGCAAATGGCCGCGGGGTGGCACAGGATTATAAGCAAGCGGTAGAGTGGTATCGTAAAGCCGCAGCTCAGGGTAATGCCGCTGCGCAAACTAACTTGGGTTCTATGTACCAAGAAGGCCGCGGGGTAGAACAGGACGATGGGCAGGCTGTAGTATGGTATCGTAAAGCTGCGGACCAGGGTTTGGCCATAGCGCAAACTGCAATGGGTACGATGTACTTCCTAGGCCGCGGGGTAGCACAGGATGATAAGCAGGCTGTAGTATGGTATCGTAAAGCCGCAGACCAGGGTTTGGCCGATGCGCAAGCTGTTACGGGTTTTATGTACCAAAATGGCCGCGGGGTAGAACAGGATGATAAGCAAGCGGTAGCATGGTATCGTAAAGCCGCGGCGCAGGGTAATGCCGCGGCGCAAAACTGGATGGGTTGGATGTATCAAGAAGGCCGCGGGGTAGAACAGAACGATGGGCAGGCGGTAGCATGGTATCGTAAAGCCGCGGCTCAGGGTAATGCCACTGCGCAAGCTGCTATGGGTCTTATGTACTTCCAAGGCCGTGGAGTAGAACAGGACGATGGGCAGGCTGTAGAATGGTATCGTAAAGCCGCAGACCAGGGTGATTTCGCGGCACAAAACGCCCTGGGTCAGATGTATCAAGAAGGCCGTGGAGTGGAACAGGATGATAAGCAAGCTGTAGAGTGGTATCGTAAAGCCGCAGCTCAGGGTAATGCCACTGCGCAAGCTGCTATGGGTACGATGTACTTCCTAGGCCGCGGGGTAGCACAGGATGATAAGCAGGCTGTAGTATGGTATCGTAAAGCCGCAGACCAGGGTTTGGCCGATGCGCAAGCTATTATGGGTCTTATGTACTTCCAAGGTCGCGGGGTGGCAAAGGACCGTGAGCAAGCAGTAGAATGGTTACGTAAAGCCGCAGCTCAGGGTCATACCCAAGCACAGGAGGCGTTAAAAAGATTACACCTCAAATAGATGTAGTCAATATCGATCCAAACGGTGCGATCTTATTATAGGTTTAAACCAGATTCTCAAAATACAATTTTATAATATGGTGTAATAAGAAAAAATTATAAAATGCTAGCAACTTTTGGCAGTAAATTCTGTCTAGCAACAGGCGGGCGTTGCGTTGTGTGCACAATTAAAACTCCTAACCCCTTGGCAAATTTTAATGATGAGTGTAACCTTATCTCATACTGATTTACTGAGGTATTATTGAGATGAATAGCAAAACCTTAATTCCAGCCGCACCATCAGCAGGTACCATAGAGGCCTACATTAGCTCGGCTTACCAGATACCGATGCTGAGCCTTG
>JXSN01000034.1 GCA_001276605.1 Achromatium sp. WMS2 | reverse complement strand
GATTCATGATAATTAGCCCCAGGTCTAGCAGTTGCATAGAGCCGCGGCACAGTTTCTATGTTATGATTAAACACGTCAGGTGGATTACTAGCTAAAATATCTAGGGCTATGGCTTGGCGGCCCCTAAAGTCTGGGACTAGAATTTCGATCTTGGTGTTTGGAGTTACATTTCTAATTTGGGTTATGCAAGCTGTAAATTGACTGGCGCCGCCATCTCGCAAATCGTCGCGAGTAACTGAGGTAATAACCACGTATTTCAGATTTAAATGCTGAACTGCAGTAGCCAATTTTAGTGGTTCTGCAACATCTAAAGGCGCCGGTTTGCCGTGAGCCACATCACAGTACGGGCAACGCCGGGTACAGCGATCGCCCATAATCATAAAAGTGGCGGTACCATGACTAAAACACTCTCCCAGATTAGGACAAGACGCCTCCTCGCACACGGTGGCCAGACCTTGTTGTCTAAGCAATGACTTAACCTGGGCTAAAGTGGAGCCAATGGGTAGCTTAGCTCGAATCCAGGGGGGTAACCTCTGGCGTGTAGAGACGATGGGCTTGGCATGGCGCTGGATTGGAGTGAGTTTATCCTGACCACGCTGGTGAGTATCAGGTGTTAAACGCGATGGCGGTATCAGGCTGGAATTAGGTTCCATAATGACCACTTGCGGTTGCAGGTAACAGTATAACCTGTTGCCACAGAGTAAATATTTCCGCTCCTACGGCGAGCGGAAATGCATAAGCTTACGACCTATTGTATTTGAATTATGCTAGAGCATAGCTTGCCAATTTAGGCAATATCAGGTGGCCTTAACCACTAACACTGAGCACGGGGTGTCGTTTAAGATCTTTTCTGAGGTACTGCCAATTAATACCCGATCTAGTCCGGTACGACCATGGCTACCGGTAACAATTAGATCGGAGTTGCGTTCTTTGGCAAACTCGACTATGACTTTAGCAGGCTGACCTTCCAAGGTACGAGTATCAACCTGGACCCCATTGTCGTACATATGCTCAGCAGCCCTACCTACGGTTTGCCAGGCATTAGCGCGGGTTTCTTCACTTTGCTTAGGACTGGTGACTGATACCACAGTAACTGGAGCTTCATACAGCAAACCCAGGCGGTTGGTAGTTATAACAGCAGCGTCGCCAAATCTCGACCCATCGGTTGCCACTAGGAAGTGACGACCCTGGATTTTAGCCCCTTTAGGTACCACTAACACACTACAGTGGGCCTTACCAATTACTAGAGCCGTGGCATGGCCCAACATGACCCGGGCTAAACCGCGCCTACCACGTTGTCCCATAACTATGACATCAACACCCAAACGTTCCCCCAAAGCGATTATTTCTTGATGTACGGTTTGACCATGCACGAGGTGCGTGATGCATTTATCCACACCGGAAGCTTTAGCCTGGGCTTGAATTTCGTCAAGATGAGTTTGACATTTTTCTAACTCTTGCTTTAAAACATTTTCGCCAATAGCCTCGTATTCAAGACCTACGGGAACTAATGACATGATATGTAGCTCAGCACCACATTGCTTGGCCATGAGGACCGCGGCTTGCACGGCGGCTGAGCTGAAATCAGAACCATCGCTCGCTACCAGGAGGCGCTCAAACCGTCCCAGTGGTGACAATTGGGATCCTATGCCATCATTTGTTACCAATGGACTATCATCAACCATTAGAAATTCGGCAGCAGATTGCAACATTTTATCTGCAACTGCGGTCGCCCTAATGCCGCGGTACAATATGTAGAGAATGATAACATTGCCTACAAGTAGTGCCAGAATGATGGCATTGGCGCCAGCGGTATTGAGGGTTTGAAATGTAGAATAGCCGTCGGCCTGAATGATTTCTAACTCATAAAGATAACCTGGTATATAGAAGAGACGACTGGCCAAAACTAATAACATGATTGTGGCCATGGTTAGCTTTATTACATAATCTTGAGCATAGGTGGCACTGGTAGACCCAATTTGGATGCCAATGAAGGATCCAGCCATAAGGAGCAAGGATAGGCGTATATCGATCAGGCCGTCTAGGGAGTATAGTAGGCTACCAGCAATGCCAATGATAGCAGCTATGACTAGTTCGGTGGCACTTGCAACCATAGCCGAAAGGCCAAGTATGTACATCATGGCTGGAACCCCAATGAATCCACCTACGGCAATGGTCATAGCTATGAAACCAGTAATAAAACCTATGGGGGCTAGGGCCAAGAATGAGATTGGATTGTCTAGGCTATCTGAGGTAATCATGGTACCCGGAATCCGCATGCTATTTACCCAGCGAGCCAATGGATTTTTGCTTATCGTTTCACGTTCACTGTCAAAACGCCCTTTACCGCGTTTTTCAAATATTCCATCGCGCAATACCAAGCCACCGACTATGGTCAGTACCGCTATGAAGGTAATGGATATGTAAAGATCACTGCCGGCTTGCCCAAAATGCTGAGTTATGTACATCATTACATACCAGCCAGTAATCATACCGATACCTGCAAGTACACCCATCAGCAGTCCAAGCTTGAGATCAACTTGGCCGTATTTGCTGCGCTTATATGCCCCTTCCAAGGCCTTGGGAAATTTATGCGCCATATTACTTGCTACCGCGATGAGACCAGGTATGCCTAGGCTCATCATAGCTGGAGTAAGCACGAAGGCACCGCTGGCTCCAATGAAGCCACTGATTATGCCACCAGTTAAACCAATAAAAAATAAGGCCAAGGTATTAAATATTGTTAAATCAATGAATTGTTCCATTCTCTGTATCTCCTACCGTTTGGAACGTAGTCCAAGTAAATTCCATAGGTAATCAATGAACGTGCCGTAAACAAAGGCAAAGACCATGGCCAGAACTAGTGGTACCACAGCGTAGAGCTTATCTCCATGCCTGGTTGCGGCTGCTAGACTAACTAGGTAATCGGCGAACTCAAACAGTAAGATATACAAGATGACACTAAGTGACCCCAGACCAATAGTAGCTGCCAGGGAATGCCATTGTAATCCCTGGTAATTATTCTGTGAGGTGGAATTATTGCTCATATTAAATAACCTTGACTATGCTACGTGCTTCGTGTGGTACAATACCTGTAGTACCTGCATAAACTTGCTTGTAATATAGTTATTGCGTTGTAATGGTTGTTGATAGCGGTATCGCAAAACCCGTCTATGCTTAAATTATCATACAGTGATAGACTTATTCAATTCTAAAAAATTTTATTGGCTGTACACTGTACGTTTAAAATCTGTATATCGTTGTGCTTAACTTGAAGTATTAATTTTACAACCGCCCCTAGATAGCGTTGACATATAATATTATGAATGCCTTCTTGTGGGGAAATCTGAGCGTTCTCTGGAACTTGGGAATGATCAGAATAGTACGCCTGTATATAATATTGCGGAACTTAGCTAGGGCGTGTTGACATATGTATTATCGTAACTACAAATCGTGTAGATGTGATGTGTACTAACAACCAAGCGAATAAATATGGGTCTTTATCACCTGATTCAATACCCTCTAGGCTCATTCCCACGCTCCAGCATGGAAACGTCGCCAAGGGCGCTCCTGCGTCCCCACAAAAACATACCCCTAACAGTATTATGTGTCAACACACCCTAGGCTATTAGACTACAACATAGGGAAGACCTTAATTTTAAATTGGTAGCCAGTATGCTAACGCCAAAGCACAGCGAGATAATATCAATGGACGACGGCAGTGTTTTTTATGCCTATCGGGATCAAGTATGGTTTATAAAGCTAGTAGGGGCAGCCTGTCATCCGCTGGGGCCTACCCTGAACAACTTAGTTGATAAGGCCCTATCCACCCCAGAAAGTAAAAATTTTGTGGTAGATATAAGCGCAACCACCAGCATAGACAGCACCTGCCTAGGGATCTTATCCAGGATTGCCACGCGTCCTAAACCAGCTAATACACCCAAACCAGTTATTATTACCGGTGGCGGTGATATTGACAGGGCCGTACGAGTGGTAAGATTTGATTTGCTATTTGATGTAGTAAAATCAACAGATACTCCGATCGTAACCGGTACCAAAGCAATACCAGCCCTCGTTGCCGATCAAACAGAGAAACTGAAACTGCTGTTAGATGCGCACAAAAACTTATGTGCCATAGATGCGACCACTCATGCGGAATTTAAAGATGTGGTCAAGATTTTGGAAAGCGAATTTCTAATCCATACCAGACTGTAATTTCCACCAAATGGTGAATATCTGATATCTTACAAATACCTAAGATAATTATCGATCCTGAATCCCGTACTTTTTGATCCTATACAATAAAGTATCACGGGTCAAACCCAGCAACCGTGCAGCCTGACTTTGGTTGCCACTACTACTCGCAAGGGCTTGCCGAATAAGATCCTGTTCCAACTGGTACAGATCAATACCGTTTACTGGTAATACGAACCCGGCGCCGGCAGAGGCGGTTTTTTGATCGTGCTGATTGCGGATTACAGGCGGTAAATTCTCAACTTGGACATCCTGCCCTTGCAGCAAGATTAGCAAGCGTTCACATAAATTACGCAGTTCCCGCACATTACCTGGCCAGTCGTATTTTTGAAGACACTGCACAGCATTAGGGCTGAGACCAGGACACCTTAAACCATGGTGTTGAGCCAGGGAGCTAAGAAACTTTACAGCCAACAACTCAATATCAGAACGACGTTCTCGCAGCGGCGGCAAATGTAGCGGGATCACATTTAACCGATAGTAAAGATCACGTCGAAAGGTGCCAGCTGCTACTGCCGAGTCTAGGCAACGGTTGGTTGCAGCCAACACGCGGGCGGTACTATGACGCTGAAATCCACAACCTAGGGGTTGATATTCTCCAGATTCTAAAAAACGCAGTAATTTAGCCTGAGTCGTCAACGGCAAATCTGCCACCTCATCTAAAAACAAGGTACCATCAGCAGCTTGGTGTACATATCCATCGTGATCACGCTTGGCATCTGTAAACGCCCCGCGACAATGCCCAAACAGCAAAGAATCAGCTAAATCCTCTTCCAAACTAGCACAATTGAGGCTAACGAAAGGTTGCTGGTACCGTGGGCTAGCTTGATGTATGGTACGAGCTAACAATTCTTTACCAGTGCCAGTTTCGCCAGTAATTAAAACATTGACATCGGTTACAGCCACGATCTCGGCAACACGCAGCACCTCAACCAAACAAGGAGATTGACCCTGAATTAAGGTTCGCACCATGTAAGAATTTCGAGATTGATCTTTGATTATGGTTGACATTAGCATAGGACTATACTAGGGTAACCTCAATGGAAACTGGCAAATGGTCAATTGACAGATAAAAACCGGAAACGCAAGGAGTGTAACGGATTTTTTGAGGATCGCGCCCAAAGGATCTTAAATACTATTATATATTTTTCTTATTATAATTGATGTATCAGGATTTTTCAACTTTTAGCCCCGGCCAGAGCTGTAAATAATATTCTGACCGAGACCCTGCATCTTAATTAGCTAGGGTGTACCCTATTGCAATATAGCGCGCCAACCTCCCCTAGTAGGCAGACATAGACTACAAAAAGAGCCTGAATTGTTGGGTAAAAAGTTGAAATTAAGAGTACAATCACTGTTAACCATACCAGTAGTCCAATTATTACCGCTCCAGCTACCCTGGGGACAATCACCACCTACATTAGTATCATTGTGAAAACCAGTATTTGGGATCACGGCAAAGGTTGCAGTACTGCCAGCATTTATTACCTGAGAGCCAGTAGGACTAATGCTACCACCAGTCCCTACCACCGGGGTAACAGTAACACCAGTTGCGGCACTAACATCTATAGAATGCAACGGTCCCCATTCCAATCCGGTAAATCCTACCCAGGGTACAGCCCGCACCTGGATATCATAACTACCGGTATTAACTGGAATATAGGTAAAATTCCCAGTAGTTCCAATTGAAATAGGAGCAGATTCAGATACGATCTCTTTCGGCGCCGTAATGCTGATATCATCTACATATAGACCTACTCCGGCACTGGTCTGATAAAAATAACTACCGCTTGCAATATAGGCAAACCTAATTTGAATGGTCTTTCCAGCATAAGCGGATAACGACAGCGCATGCTGGTTAAAACCGCTTTCACCAGCATTACCAGTACCGGCTTGCTGGTATAGGTCGGTCCAGCTTGCACCGGCATCCGTAGATATTTGTACAGTTGCGACCTGAGTTGCGGTAGCCCAGCCTAGGCGACTATAAAATTCTAACTGACTATTCGCATCTGGTATAAAACTGCGTTGTATCGTAAAATATTCAGTACCAGAACCATTGGGGCTAGCCAAACGGAAGGATTGGGTACCAGAACGCTTCACACCAGTATCAAGCAGGCTATAGCTGCTGGAAGTACCATCAATTATATCACCAGTCGTACCTGGCTCAGCCCCTTCGGGGTCGGTAACGGCCTTAGTCGTCAAGGTACGCACCTGATAATCGCCCACGGTAAAGTTAACCTTAGTATAACTAAGATCAGCACCTGATGCCGACATAGTGTGCGATCCCGTAATGGTAGGAATTACCTCATTACTACCATAACTAGCTGGATCAAAAATTACCACATCATATTCCAAATTTACCAAGCCACCATTGAGCGATATATTGCTAATGCTCACATGATAGGTAGTATCTTGAGTGGGCTTAGCCCAATGGCCACTAACACTAGAATCAGGTTTCCAGGCCAAAGTACTCTCAGGCGCTCCTGAGGAACTAATTATCACGCTATTACAACCAGAGCATACGGTACCAGATGCGTTGGTTACGGTTACTTGGGCACCGGAGAAATTTGCCCCTTTTTGGGATACAGACCAGTCCCGAAATACCACTTGGTACGGAACATAACCGCGCGGTGGCCATATGACAAAACCACTGGATTCTCGTACAGCCGGTCTAGTATTATACATGTTATTATCCATAACCCACAACGCATTGGCACCACCCACGTAGATAGTACCATAAGTAGGCACATCACCAGTTCCCATATTTTTAGTTTGAGGATAAATAACCCATCTCCTATGGCCCAAGTTGCCTACGCTACTATCGTCCATATATGCAGTAACTGCATCCCAACCGTTATAACCAATAGCTAAGTTAGATTTACCAGCAGCCTCGTAACCATTGCTAGTGTAACAAGTCCAACTAGTAGGTGGAGTGTGGCTCAAGCTTTGATTGCGTGCCATCATCAGCGCCGCTTCCTGATTTTTAACACTGTAGCTATCAGCAAAGACTATGGTGTCGGAAATTCCAGACATAGCCCGAAACCAGTTTACGCGTATCAGGGTGGCATCCTTGAAAGATTGACTGGTAGTTCCAGCGTTGCAACTGTTAAAATCGCCAGTCCACTCCAACGGCGTACCTTCTGAGGAATTGTACACTATTTGATAAAAGGCCTTGATTTGATGCCTGTTGGATAAATCGGTTAAGCCAAAATCACCGGTTCTAGAGAACGCCGAAGTAGCGCTAGTACGTAATGCCGAACTTTCAGGGGGCGGGGGCGCCTGATCCGGTGCTATGGGCACTGGTCCTAGCTCTGGTGAACCTTGGGCCACGGCATGGGGCAGACAAGCTCCAAGCCACAGGCCAAAGCACACAAAAGCGTACCCCCAATGGATACGCAATGCTCTATAATTAAACAGGATACTTCGAAAACTCCAGTTATATCGCAAAATTAAATATCGATTGAATAACAACATACATAAATCCTAATGAACTATTTGTGAATCTAGCCTTAAGGTTCTACTTACTTAATGGCATAGCCAAACAAAATACTCTTTAGTATTACATCAAAAGCTGGAATAACACCGCCTGCTTTTGATCCCTTAGGTGCGATCAGCATAGTATAATCGCACGAATTTGATTTTTCCCACACTCCAACGTGGGAACGCAGCTTAGGGACGCTCCAGCGTCCCCACAATAACATAAACATTAATATTATGTGTCAACACATCTTAAGCAAATATTATGACACTTTTGAGAATATTTTGTCAAGCACGTGTTACCCAAGCAAATACTTATGCACACTATCTCCCAACTTTAAATCAATGATGCGGCATAAATATAGGATGATGCCCCCCATTATTGCCGTTACCATTTCTTGGCACTGGATCCAACTTCATACTACGCTCCAAAGTATTATGATCCACAGTTATTAGCTCTTGTTCCCGTTCACTCCAACGCACCCCAGCCGTGTGATACCCAGGTTCTCGTACCAACGCCATACCCAACTCCCTAGCACGTTGTTGTAACCTAACATAAGCCAATTCTCGAATTTGCCATTGCCGATCCAAAGTAGGAGCTGACTCCATGGCCAGCCGGTACTCCATACGCTCAGCTTCCGTCATCAAATCCCTGCCACGCACTGGTTTCTTGTAGGCTATAGTCCTGTGTAAATCTGGTAATACCACCACGCCCGTAGCTATTCTCTCCGCGTATCTCGGAACAGGAAGCTCCTCCGCAACTGCTTTAGGCCCTGGTTTGTCCACCACCGCCGGCGCATGTTCTATGGCTGACACCCCACCTGGCTGTTCATAAACTACAACAGGCACCACCTCCTTCAGCACCGGTGCGGATTCAACCTCAACCTTGGGAACTTCAACCGTAACCACAGCAGGTGCTAATTCCACGGTTACCACTGGCTCCGGTTGCTCAGCTACCACTGGCGCTGGCACTACACTGACTCCTGGGACCGGTTCCGTAGGCACACCCGGCACAGAAGACGCGCTAACCGCGGGCGCTGCTGTTTCACCAACCATACTTGGAATTGACACTGTTACCACCTCTAATTTAGGTTCTGTAGCCACATCAGGCATTTTTGGCAATTCAGCTACTGCAACCACTGGTTCGGCAATTACCTCTGGCAGCTTAGAGACCTCCTGAACCGGCTTAGCAACTATTGCCGCCGGCGCATCTGTTACCAGAGGCAATGGCTCCGCCACTATTGGCAGCTCCGGTTTAACAACAATAGGCGTATCCGGTTCAGCAACCACAATAGGCCGTTGCATATCCGTCGCTACAGGCACCACCTCCTTCAGCACCGGTGCGGATTCAACCTCAACCTTGGGAACTTCAACCGTAACCACAGCAGGTGCTAATTCCACGGTTACCACTGGCTCCGGTTGCTCAGCTACCACTGGCGCTGGCACTACACTGATTCCTGGGACCGGTTCCGTAGGCACACTGGGGATAGACGGCTTGCTAACCAATATTTCAGCCTTTGATACAGGCTCTATAACCACTTTTGGTACAGGAATTTCAGTTACTTCAGGTTCTGGTTTACTCAAAGACCAGCGACCACTGGTACCAATAAATGTTTGTATCTCAGTAGGTTGAACAATATGCGGTGCTACCGGATCTAGTGTTACACCATTGCCAGCTTTATTCTCGGGAGCACCAATAACTGGATCCGGATTAGTGCTAGTATTTTGTGGATTATTCGCCTCAAGACGTCCAATACCTCCAACAAAACGCTTCATACCAACTAAAGGCTCAGTACTACGGGTATGAGATAGGGCTAAACCAACCATATGTGCACCTAATACTTGGTTACTTGCAGCATTAGCAGTTACCGATAATTCTAAAGTACCAACAACGACCATTACTAGTGCTATAATGTTTATAAACGATTTGTAAGAAAACATTCTTTGCTAACGGCTCCAAAAATTAAATAATAATAAACTAAATTACTGGCTTTTACGTACCAACGGCTAAACATAATTCGCACCATAGTGTATAGCAAATATATTCAGAATAGCGTAAAATGTAATTATCCAAATTATGCAGCTGAGACATACCAGCCCAACTAGCGAGATGAGACCGCTGGCCCCAAACTTCACCATGTTATGACCGCTCCCACACTCCAGTGAAGAAGCCCAGGCGGGATGTTTCTGCATCCCCCCAAGGTTCTTCTAGTAAAATTACTACGGATTAGCTATACCTACGTAGCTGGGCACGCCACGTTTTTTATACTTACGCATTGGTGCTAACATAATAACCATACTAGTTTCTAACATAATGCTAGATCTCAAGATAAGAGGGAACGAACTTGGAAGTAATTTTGGCTAATCCCCGTGGTTTTTGTGCAGGTGTTGATCGTGCCATAGAAATCGTAGAACAAGCCTTAGCACAATTCGGGCCCCCCATATACGTCCGGCACGAAGTTGTACACAACAGATTTGTGGTAAATCGTTTACGTCACAACGGAGCTATCTTCGTTGATGACCTTGCCCAAATCCCAGATGGAAATACTGTTATTTTTAGTGCCCATGGCGTTCCACAATCGGTAAGAGCCGCAGCATCTAAACGCAATTTACGGGTATTTGATGCCACTTGCCCCCTAGTAACTAAGGTACACCTCCAGGTTGCCCGCCACTGTCGCGAAGGTCACACCATAATTTTAATTGGCCATAAAGGACATCCAGAAGTAGAAGGTACCTTAGGTCAATGCAAAGATTATGATAAAATTTATTTGGTAGAAACCTTGGATGACGTAACTGCCCTGCAAATACAACCCTCTCAACATATTGCCTTTGTAACCCAAACCACATTGTCAGTAGACGATGCTGCCAAAATCGTCACAGCTTTGCAACAAAAATTTCCTAATATTACTGGACCTCGCAAGAGTGATATCTGTTATGCTACCCAAAACCGCCAAAACGCAGTACGCGAACTAGCCCAACAATGCGATATTGTGCTGGTAGTTGGTTCACTCAACAGCTCTAACTCCAACCGTCTACGAGAACTGGCCGCTTATCAGGGAAAACTCGCATTTCTCATAGATGGACCAGAAGATATACAACAATCATGGCTTAAAGACGCCCAAACCATAGGTATCACTGCCGGGGCCTCAGCGCCCGAGATTCTAGTGGAACAAGTCCTAAATAAACTTAAAGATTGGGGAATAACCAAGGTGCGGGAGCAGCTCGGCAAAGAAGAATCCATAGTATTTGCGTTGCCGCTCTCGCTACGCACCAACGGCCAGTAAGGAATAGATAAACATGTCATTAATACGCCCTTTTGCCGGTTTACGGCCAGCACCGTTATGGGATAGTGAAGTCATAGCGCCACCTTACGATGTAGTCAGTGTGGAGGAAGCAAAATTTCAGGTTATAGAACGCCCCTGGAGTTTTTTACATATCTCCCGCCCCGAGATTGATTTACCAGAACAGACTAACCCCTACGCGCCAGAAGTCTACATCAAAGCTAAAGAAAATTTAAGCAAGATGCTAAACCAAGGCATTATGCTGCGAGATGCCACCCCCAATCTCTATATCTATCGTCTTACTATGGGGGAAATCCGCCAAACCGGTTTAGTAGCAGCTACCTCAGTTACCGCTTATAATGCCAATCAAATCAAAAAGCACGAGCTTACCCGACCGGCCAAAGAAGATGACCGGGTCCGTCATATAGAAACTCTTGCTGCTCAAACTGGCCCCGTACTACTCGCCTACCCATCCGATCTAACTATCGATGGTTTGCTACATGCCCACTCTCAAACCAAACCGGTAGTTGATGTAGACTTACGTGGTGTACGCCACGAGTTGTGGGTATTGCAAGATCCAAACTTAATTGACCAGTTTGTAGAGGCATTTGCTCAAGTTCCGACCTTATACATAGCAGATGGCCACCATAGGTCCGCAGCAGCGTCCAGAGTTGCCGCCACTCGGCACGGTGTTAACAGTAACCATACCGGTAATGAATCCTATAACTACTTTTTAGCCGTAATTTTTCCTCACAATCAATTGAATATTTTGAGTTATAATAGATTAATAAAAGATTTAAATGGATTAACCCCAGATCAGTTTTTTGAAAAACTGCAACCTGCTTGGGTAGTGCAAGCTAGTCCTACGCCAGTAATTCCCACACAATCACATCAATTTGGGCTTTATCTTGATGGTGCCTGGTATAAACTGATCCTCAAAATTCAACCTACTAGTTCCGATCCAACTGCCCGTTTAGACGTAAGTTTACTGGCTGAGCATCTCCTAGAACCCATACTGGGTATTAAAGATCAACGCCGGGATGAACGTATTGATTTTATAGGCGGTATTCGTGGAACCGATGGCCTAAAGCAGCAAGTGGATGCCAAAAAAGCGCGGATTGGTATAACCCTATATCCGACCAGTATGAGCGATCTGATGGCAATAGCAGATGCTGGCCTCATCATGCCACCTAAGTCCACATGGTTTGAACCTAAATTAGCCGACGGTTTGGTTAGCCATATACTTGATTAACCAGGGTAATTGTCTAAAATTACAATTGTGGTATATAAACCAACACATATAAATGAGGCTGTGCCACCAAATCCCATACTATTTATGTCCGCTCCCAAGCTCCAGTGTGGGAACACCTCCAGGGACGCTCCAGCGTCCCTCCACCGAACAACTGGTATGCCAAATCCAGGTGGTGAATATTAATCCACCCCGCCCTACTTTCACCTCATGTGGATAATGCAACGATAAATATTCCATAATATAACCCATATCCGCTATAGTATAGACATTTTCAGCACGCCTCTAATGTAAATCAAGCCATCTACTCACAGCTGTTACCTGTGTACGATACCTCAGTTACTGTATTTTCACATATAAAAGCTTTAACCGACCCGCAACCGCAAGTGCGCAAAGCAGCAGCAATTGCTATTGCCGAACTAGGGTCCCAGGCAACGCTAGCCCTTCCATACTTGGTAAAAATGCTATCTGATCCTGATGCAGGCGTAAGAAGCGCAATAATTACTACTTTAGGCAAAATGCATACTAATGCTACGTTAGCTATTCCCAGCCTAATCCAGTTATTAGCTGATCAAGATCCTACAGTTAAAACCGCAGTTAGCGCCATATTAGTACAGATGGACATGGCTACAGTAGATGCCATTCCAGGCGTACTTAGGGATATGGATTACAATAGTTGGGAAATACGTCAAGATTTAGCCCAGGTTTTAGCCCATATCGGTATAAAAATTATCCCTACGCTGTTGCTCATGCTTGAAGATCATAGCGAATATATTCAAGGTGTAGCAATCGATGCTTTAGCTGCACTAGGCCCACCAGCTAGCTCCGCCATACCCAGCCTAATTGCCAAACTAATTGGTCCTCAATCTGGAACACGTTGGGCAGCGGCCCAGGCCCTAGGGCATATGGGACCGGTAGCCGTCCAAAAATTGTTGATAGCATTGGAAGTTCACCACGAAAATGCCGCATGGATTATAGTAGCGCTGGGACAAACAGGAGCTACTGCCATGCCAGCGTTGGTTAAAGCCCTAGAGAATACGGACGATTTAGTCAGAAAAGCCGCAGCCGAGGCTATAGGACAAATTGGGGTTTGGGCTATGCCTCTAGCACCACAACTGTTAAAGACCTTAACTGATTCTAATGCTCAAGTACGCCATAGTGCAATTTGGGCCTCTGGAAAACTAGGACCTAATGTAATACCACAATTAATAGCAATTGCTGCGGGACGTAATATTAAATTGCGGCATACCGCCATCGAAGTCCTTGGTAACTACGGACCTGCTGCAGCCGCAGCTATTCCAACATTAGTCTGGAATTTGAATTCATCCCAAATATCTATCAGACAAGCATCCGCTCGTGCCTTAGGCCACATCGGATCTGGAGCAATACCAGCTTTAATCACAGCCTTGGCTCACTCCAAAGCCATAGTGCGTATAGGGGCGGTAATGGCTTTGGCAACGATGCAGTCGCAGGCCTCAGTTGCAATTTCAACACTGTCTAAACTCCTAGCCGATAAAAATTTTACAGTCAGAACCGAAGTAATCCAGGCTCTGGTTGCCATCGGATTACCTGCCACGGATGCACCATTGATCGTAGCCATGACACAGGATCCCATAGCCACCGTGCGGCACGCTAGTGCTATGGCATTAAGTAAGATACCAGTTAAACCTGAGATTGCGATTCCGCAACTCATTGCACTGTTAGCTGATTCTGACCCAGATGTGCGGCAAGCAGCAACAGTTACTTTAGGATCTATGGGAAATGTAGCCCTAGATCCATTGGTTAAAATGCTCGCAACCTCAGAAATCGAAACTAGGATTGCTACCATTAACGCCATAGGAATATTGGGAATTAAAGCAATTACTGCCATACCAAATTTAATATCCGCTTTATTAGATGCCAATGCCAGAGTTTGTGAAGCCGCAGCTTTAGCTCTAGGTGGTATAGATCAACAAGGAACCACTGCAATTATACCTTTAATAGAGGCCTTAATATCCAGAGATTTATACGTAAGACGGGCCGCCGCTGTATCTTTAGGGAAAATTGGAGGCGGTGCTGGATTTGCAGTCCCAGCATTGATCACAACTTTAGGCGATCCAGCACCCGAAGTACGAGCCGCAGCCGCCACGGCTCTGGGCTTCATAGGTGCAGAAGCAAACCTAGCCATACCCATACTAGCGCAAATGTTAGCCGATGCGGACTATACGGTGCGACGTTGTGCCGAATCGGCATTAGTTGCTATCAAGCGCAGTAGACTTTCGCCCACATAATGATGGATCACGTACAATAACCTATCCCAATCGTTCCTGGGCTGGAACCTGAAAGTTATCAATAGTTAGTGCAATAATTGCTCAATACTGCTAGCATCAAAAACACCCTTAGCCTACGCCTCCAGCCGATCCGGGGTGGCCATATCCAACTTTTCAAGTGTGGATTTGGAAAGTTTACCGGATTTTTTAGTAAGTTGACGTTTGAGTAGTACCAATTGGCCCCTAGCTTCATCTTCAATTAAACCAAATTGTCGGCCTTCAATCAAACCAGCTTGGTGGGCCCTAGCCTCACCTTTAGCTACCAATTCCTTATATGCTCGGGTTTCTTTAAGTGGAGTAAGCACGTGTAACATATTTGCAATCCTGTTGGCTCGACCCGATCCGCGCTGGAATTCATATAATTATAGTTGGCAGAAAGAGAGAAATTGTTTTAAATCTCAACAAGATTCAACTGACACTATTAGAACTTCTTGGGAAACACTATCAGGAATTATATGCCGGAACTGGATAGGACATGCGGAATGTCGGAACTATTGATTTTTATCCAACTCATCCCGTAACAGCTTTGGTATATATTCTGGAATTTGTGCATTTTCCGGCAAATTTAGAGCATATTCAACTCGCTCCCGATCGTGACTAAACAACAGCCAGGCGCTATTTCGCGGTTGCATCGTTACCTTGGAAGTCACAACAACTGTAATATTAATAAGTAAATCAATATTGTATACCCCAGGTTTGATCTGTGACCATTTATTCCCAGCCTGTTTGGCCAAGGCTTCCGGATAACGGGTGCATACTGCAACTAAATTATAAGTATACTTATTCTGTTTGTTATCCATCCCCTGTTTAATAAACCCTTTTTTATACTCCACAAAATAGCTAATCAGCTCGTTGATCGCATCCGCATCTAGGGCTTCATGATGCGATTTATAGGTTATAAGATTGTGATCAGCGGCTGGATCTAAGCCGTCTAAAACTGCCCGGCCTTGGGTGTGTAAACGTAGGTTTTCGATCACAAAATCCACGCGCTGGGCAATAGCGGCAGTTTCCACTTCGGCTTTTAAAGTTGCGCCTAACACCCGCAACTGGTAATCCAGGGTTGTGCCCATGAGCAGGTGCCACCGGACGATACCTTGTTCGTCATAAAATCCTAGTTGTTTGCGTAGCCTCTCATTTTCGCGTTGTAGTGCTTCATTGCATTTGCGCAAAGTATCCGTATCAGTAGTGCCCGCAGTGGTGGTATAACCAGTGTGATTGGCGATAAATTTGCTGATGGGTGTGCCCATGCTGGCAAGCCAATTTTTGGCTTTTTGGGATTTACGCGGAGTTGCGGTATGACCATAATAATACAGAGCTTGCTCTGCGGCGCTGGCATCAATAATATCCTCACCTTGGGC
>JXSN01000327.1 GCA_001276605.1 Achromatium sp. WMS2 | reverse complement strand
TCTGGAGTGCAATAGATTAAACACAAAAAAATCAGGTACTATGTACACGGAAGCGGTAGTATTACCTAATGCGGTTAACATAGAACTAATACGCTTTTGATTTCCCAAAGGTAAGGCAATATAGATTAGGTCTACACTGCCGTCTATGGCCCTTGCAAGCAGATCCTGAAAATCACCTACTACCATTTTGGATAGTGAAAATCCTTGGGTATCCTCAACCTCCTCGTCCCTAAAAATTCCAACTATTTTCATACCCATAACCTGGTTGTCCTCAATTAAGCGCACCATTTGTGCCCCTAACTCATTAGCACCGACTATGGCCACAGACCGAGTATTATATCCAGTACGCCGTATGGCACCTAAAAAGGCCCGCACTCCCATGCGCCATACTGACAGCACCAATGGCACTGATAGCATCCAGAAGCCTATTGCCACTCTGGAAAATTGGCCAGTAGTTTTGGTCATGTACCCCAGGACTAAGAGGAAAAAGCAAGTTAGGCTCCAAGCTACCATAAGTGGCATCAATGATTGCTTGAGAGGAACCCCGCGCCAGGAACGGTATAGTTGCGTACTCTCACTAAACAAATAAAATAATACCATGGAGCTAAGTCCTGCTATTACATACAGGCGGTTCCAGGCTATACCATAAGATACTACACTAATATGTAGTAGTATCATGATAGTCAAGATATCGAAGAATCTAAACAAAAAGCTTATTTTAGAAACGTGTGGACGAATCAATCCATGTTGGTCTGTTCCCATAACCTATCTCCAACAAATTACTAATACAAAAAATCCCTAACCTTGTAATGTGACCAGTGTCAGCCAACCTAACCACAGACAGCCATTACTGTGGGCACTCAAGATAGGCACTCAGCCCCCCACCTGCGTAAACATATGTGCAGGGCCTAAATGTGCTCATAATCATATTCTTTATTTTTGATTGACAAAAAAGCCTAGTCAAAAAATAAAATTTGCGTATAATACTTGACCCTGTAAGTCCTGGTTAGTTCCAAAGGCTTTTTCTCCTTGCCTCACCGCTAAAAAAATAGGGAGGCTGTTTAATCCGTAAGGAGTCTCATGCGTCATTACGAAATTGTATTTCTTATCCATCCAGATCAAAGCGAGCAAGTGCAAGCGATGATCGAACGTTACCGTGCCATGATTGAAGATCAGGGGGGGCACATTCATCGTCTCGAGGATTGGGGACGTAGGCAGTTAGCCTATCCAATCAAAAAGCTACACAGAGCTAACTACATATTGATGAATATAGAATGTAGTCATGAGACCTACCGCGAGCTAGAAAATTCGTTCCGCTACAATGATGCAATACTGCGTAGCCTTTTTATTGCCCGGAAGCAAGCCATAACCGAACCTTCGCCTATGTCTAAATCTGATGATAAAGGCGAAATACTACTAACAGATGACTCTGGTGAAGATTAAACCTGAGCATCAGTCGTAATTGCCCTGAATGTTTTTGGAACACAGATAATGATTTATGCAACCTTAATCCATTTCAACAAAATGGGGCTGCAATTTAAGCTTACCTGTTGTGTATCCTTCAAGTGGCACTGAATTTTTAACCGGAGTTTTACATGGCGCGCTATTTTCGTCGCAAAAAATATTGTAGATTTACAGCAGAAGGCATTACTGAAATTGACTATAAAGACTTAAATATTCTCAGGGCTTACGTTAGTGAATCTGGTAAAGTAGTACCAAGTCGTATTACTGGAACTAAAGCTAGGTACCAACGCCAATTAACCAAAGCCGTCAAACGCGCTCGGTACTTGGCACTGCTTCCGTATACCGATCAGCACTAGTACACACGCCGTCATAATAACCAGCAAGGCAGATCGTATGGGATTTTTAGCTAATTTTATAATGCGTGGTTACTCGCAAGCCGCCCTTGTTACGACGACTTCTGCCTTGTTAGCATTGATA
>JXSN01000326.1 GCA_001276605.1 Achromatium sp. WMS2 | reverse complement strand
GATTAGGGCTGGCAATTAGTAAGGATATCATAGAGGCCCATGGTGGATCCCTTACTGTTACGGCAGGTAAGAATGGTAAATTTAGCTTAATGATACCTGGGTATTCCAATGACTAATATTCAAAATACTAATTTTAATGTTTATATAGTGGATGACGACGCGGCTGTACGCGACTCTTTGGCGCTGTTATTGGGGGTATATGGCTACCGGACGTTGTCTTTTGATAGTGCGGAAAACTTCCTTAAGACCTATCAACCAGATTGGGCGGGGTGTGTGGTGTCTGATCTTAAATTGCCAGGTAAAAGTGGTATTCAACTTCAGGAAGAACTAAGGACTTTGGGTAGCAAGCTTCCATTTGTAATTATAACTGGTCATGGTGATGTTCCCACGGCGCGTTCTGCTTTTTTACTGGATGCTATAGATTTTTTAGAGAAACCTTTTAATGACAAGGATTTATGTGCTGCCATCGAGCAGGGTTTTGCTAGAGAATCGCAACGCTTGAATGCTATTCAGGCTGCAAATACCTCTATTGAGAAGCTAGCTGATTTGACTCCACGGGAAACTGAGGTATTGAGCCTAGTTGGGACCGGATTACACGCCAAAGAAATAGCGTCTAGGCTTGACATAAGTACTCGTACCGTAGAAGTGCATAAGTCACATTTGATGAGTAAGTTAGGAGCTCGTAACGTCGCTGAATTAGTAAGGTTTGCCTTAGCAAAGGATGGAACTAGCACCTAATATGCTCAATTCCACCTAATCAAAGGTGGAATTGGTGTGCTGTCAGTTAGTCATTCGTGATTAATCTGCTAAGCAGCTTTGGGGATACGGATGTTTTCCACTAATTGTTGCACTTCTGCAGGCGGTGGTGGCGTAAGGCTGGATATAATAAAAGCTACGACAAAATTTAGGATCATACCTATGCCACCAATACCTTCGGGAGAAATTCCAAATAGCCAATTATCAGGTGTATTAGCGGCCCAAGGCGTGATAAATACGCCTTTGAAATAGATAATGTAGCCCATGGTAAAAATCAATCCGGTCAGCATGCCAGCTATAGCTCCCCAGTTATTCATGCGTTTATAAAAGATACCCATGATAATCACTGGGAATAAACTAGATGCTGCCAGTCCGAAGGCAAATGCTACTACTTGGGCAACAAAGGCTGGTGGGTTAGCGCCCAGGTAACCTGCTATTAGCACCGCTACTGCTGCTGCAATCCGTCCCGCTAGCAGTTCTGTACGCTCACTAGCTGCTCTAAACAAGATACCTTTCAAGAGATCATGGGAGATGCTAGATGATATTACCAGCAATAGTCCAGCGGCTGTAGATAGGGCGGCGGCAATGGCACCTGCGGCGACTAGGGCTATAACCCAGTTGGGTAGGCCAGCAATTTCGGGATTAGCCAATACCATGATATCTTTGTCAACATACAACTCGTTGGCAAACGGTTGGATGCTGGCATCGAAGGTACCTGGTCCAGGATTGGTGATCAATCTTTGACCATATTCACCACGTTGGTTACCGGCAAATTCTGGTTTGTCACCGAGCATGGCAATCCCATTTGCGTACTGTATCTTGCCATCCTGATTATGGTCGTACCAAGCCAGAAGCCCAGAATTTTCCCAAGTTTTGAACCAATTAGGTATTTGGGTATAGAGAGTACCTCGGCCATCGGCGCCGTTTATAGTATGAATTAGATTCATTCTGGCTAAAGCACCTACAGCTGGCGCCGTAGTATACAAAATAGCTATAAATAACAATGCCAAAGAGTCGCGTACAGCCGCGTCGTCATCCACTATATAAACATTAAAATTAGTATTTTGAATATTAGTCATTGGAATACCCAGGTATCATTAAGCTAAATTTACCATTCTTACCTGCCGTAACAGTAAGGGATCCACCATGGGCCTCTATGATATCCTTACTAATTGCCAGCCCTAATC
>JXSN01000325.1 GCA_001276605.1 Achromatium sp. WMS2 | reverse complement strand
AGATGGCTACGGAAAAGAGTCTGGCACACTGTGCGCTGGTATAGCGACACAGAACGCTTAATCCAGAAATACCTCACGAAGATGGGTCAACTAGTATTGTTAGGGGCCTTTGTTGGAGCCCTGTTTGGCATCGATACGCGCAAAACCTTGGGATCCCAAATGTTTGGTTTGGGCATAGGGTTATTGCTTTTAGGGATATTGGCACTCCCACTACTCAATTTGCCGCAGCGTCTAAGAGCTAATCGCAAATTGCCACGCTATGCTACAGTTGGTACTCCCGTATCCTATAAGATAGAATTAATCAATGATTCTGATATTATAACGCCAAATTTTACCATTAGAGAACAAATTACCATCCCCTATCCCAAGCTACAAGACTTTCTAGACATCCCCGCCCCTTGGGAAGCCAAAGTTAACCCCCTGGATCGTTGGTTCGGTTATCCACGTTGGAGTTGGTTGATACAACTAGGGCGCAAGGTGGAACCTCCTAAAGAATTAGTTGTGGGTATCCTAGCCGCCAAGGCTAAAACTACGGTGACATTAACATTAAAACCCTTACGCCGTGGCATCCTAACTTTAGATGGTTTAACAGTATTGGTATCCGACCCCTTGGGCCTAATTTGGCGCCAAATGGTTGTGACACCACCGACCAGGTTGATAATTTTACCTAAGCGTTATATTATTCCACCGCAACGTCCTGCAGGCCGCCGTCGTTTGCAGCCAGGCGGGGTAAGTTTAGCATCTACTGTTGGTGATTCCCAAGAATTTATTGGACTACGGGATTATCGACCTGGGGACTCACTGCGTCACATCCATTGGCCAGCCTGGGCCCGCTCTGGAACACCGGTGGTTAAAGAGTATCAAGATGAATATTTCAGTCGCCAAGCACTAATTTTAGATAGTTTTACCACCCCAGAACGTGTCGAAGATTTCGAGTCTGCTGTAGCAATTGCGGCATCTTTTGTAGAACCATTGCAAAGTAGTGATAATTTATTAGATTTAATGTTCGTAGCCGATAGAGCGTACACCTTCACTGGTGGTCGCGGCTTACTGTCTAGCGAGGCTATGCTGGAAATATTGGCTTGCGTCGAGGCCAGCTCAGAAGATTTTAGCAAATTAGATTCAGCAGTTAGGCAACATGCCTCCGCACTTAGTGCCTGTGTATGTGTATTTTTAACTTGGGACCAACCACGATACAATTTGGTAAACTACCTGCATACTTTGGGGATACCAGTGCGCATATTAGTGATTGGAAATTCCGCGGCCAAAGTCCAGATTAGTATACTGCCAAATTTACACTTTTTAGATCCAGAACACCTAGAACTTGGGCTAGCAAATTTAGCCTAGAATTAAATATGCTGACTTATTGTAATTTTGGTTGGCATACACTAGCAGCATAGTATATAATTACGTATTAACTTTAATTTTTATGCTAATTATCACGCTCGCAGATACGATTAGAATCTAGTAATAGCACGCAGGTTTTGATCGTTCCCACGCTCCAGCGTCACCACAAAAAAATAACCCTAGTAATATTATGTGTCAACACATTCTAGATCATGACCAACCAAAAACCAATAGTATTAAACTTACAACCCCGGTCTAATCAGCAACAAATTAGTTATAAAATACAGGATAAATTGTACCTTAGTATAACTAATCGCTGTACTCTAGTTTGCAATTTTTGCCCCAAAACCAATGGCTGCCTACAGGTGCACGACTATGATTTAACTATGCAATATCGCCCCACAGTATCCGAGATAATCGCTGCTATTGATAATCCAACATATTACACTGAAGTGGTATTTTGTGGTTATGGAGAACCAACTTTGCGACTTAAGGTATTATTGGAAGTGGCAAAATTTATCAAGCAACACGGTGGACAAGTGCGGGTAAACACCGATGGTTTAGCTGATTTAGTCCACAAAGGTAAAGCCCTACCAGCCCTCG
>JXSN01000324.1 GCA_001276605.1 Achromatium sp. WMS2 | reverse complement strand
TTGTAATATGGAACCTATGGCTATAGGGGAAGCTTGCTCCCAGTCGAACGTTTCTAGGGTGGCCTTAATCTCAGCCATGCTTGGAGTTGCTTCAACCCAATTATATGCGAAAGTTAGGAAGCGTTCCTTGATTGCATGCCAATCCAGTGGTGTAACCATAATTTACGTTAAGCTGCGTTTGGTAATTTTTTGATATTACGTGATATGTTAGAAGTATTATCACGTATGTTGATTCTAAAGCTGAACATATTGCTTTACTATCATAATATCACTATTGCGTATCTTTTTTAGGCGTGCGTTTAGCCCGAGTTTTGGTTTTTGCAGTAGACGGTAGTAAGCCTTGAGTAATTTTTTGATATAACGCAAATAATAATGCTACGCGGTCACTGTCGCCAGTAAATTTTTGGTTGCTATAAGCAGTATCTACGGCTAAGTCTAGTTTACGATGGGCTTGTTGTAAATCTAGGGGCATGGTGATGGGATCATAAAGATCGGCCAAGGTGGCGCCTGGATGCTGGGATCTGGCATCTAATACCCGTTGGGCCGCAGTTGTGATCAGTTCTCGTTGTTTAGTGGTGGGCGTGGGCCAGGGAAAGTTGTTGTACACAATAGTTGCAGAATATCTATATCTACTTTCTAAGCGTCCTGCTACTGCGCGCATCCAGGCCATATGCATGGCTGATTCTAAGATTCCAAATTCGTACATTGTGGCATTTGGTATCATTTGGTTGGCATCGGTAGAAATGACAGAGCTATCAATAAAACCCATGGGAATATAAGGGCGGCGTTCCGAGGACACCCGCGGTACCAAAATATAGTGACCAGTTTGGGGTTGACGGTTTTCGGCAAATAGAAAGGAGGTAGCTGCGCGCTCGACCGTAGCTGTTTTTATACTGCTTTCTCGCATTGTCTTTACTGCCGTTATTCGTTTCATTACCTCAGGCATAGCTCGTAATTCTTGAGGCTCAATTCCAACCAACCATAAACACCAGCGTTCTTTGCCGTTGATAAACTCCTCTGAACCTAACAGTGGCCTGATCCAGGGTGCAGCTTGAGGTTCTTTAGCCAGTAATTCTTCCTTTTCCGCACTTGATAACAGCAAATTGCCTCCGTCTACTGGAATATTCCCATGCACCATAGGACTAACGTCACAGATTGGTTGGGATCTAGTTTCTATGATCACGGGTGAAGCTGGGATTAAATAGGGATTGATTTGAGTGACTATTTTCTCTGAAGGTTCACTTTTAGGAGTTGCGTAGTCAAAGAGGCGTTTAATTTCAATATTGTGTAGACCAAAACCTATAATAACGCAATGTACTGCTGCTTTACCACTAGCTTCACTCGTCCACTGGAAAGTGCGATGGGCAAAGTGAATTATGACGCCGTGAGCCAATAAATCTGGCCATAGGGCACTGACTTGTTCGCCTTGAGTAATGCTGTTAGTGGAGACGAAAGCGCAGCGGGTATGCGGGGTAGCGCGCATGTAGGCAGTGGCTTGGCGATACCAGCAGGTGACATAATCCAAGGAACGATAGTTGGTTACACCTTTGAATATCAAATCCATATCGGTATTTTGTTCAGCACTACGATAAGTTTTACCTACAAATGGTGGATTGCCCAGTATAAAATCGGCATGTGGACAAATGGTCCGCCAATCTAAGCGCAGGGCATTGCCGTGTACGATCGTGGCGGCCTTTTTGAGCGGTAAGCGTTGATAGTAGGTTCCAAAATATTCTGAAACCAAGAGATTCATTTGATGGTCCATCAACCATAGTGCAGTTTGAGCAATTTGGGCTGGAAATTCCTCCTGTTCGATACCATAAAATTGATCGACATCGCAGAGCACGTTTAATTCTCCAATGTCTAAGGATCTATTCCCATCACTATACAAAAGTTTTAGGATGTCTAGTTCTAACAAGCGCAATTCTCGGTAGGCAATGACTAAAAAATTGCCA
>JXSN01000323.1 GCA_001276605.1 Achromatium sp. WMS2 | reverse complement strand
CGCAACAATGCAAATCAAAATACACTCTAGCCCTACCCCAACAAACCTCTTAGGTGTTATATGGTCAAGCCACACGGTCAATTAGTACTGGTTAGCTTCACACGTTACCGCGCTTCCACACCCAGCCTATCAACGTCATAGTCTATAACGGACCTTTAGGGGCTTTTAAAGCCCGGGAGACCTAATCTTGGGAGAGGCTTCCCGCTTAGATGCTTTCAGCGGTTATCCTGTCCGTACATAGCTACCCGGCATTGCCACTGGCGTGACAACCGGAACACCAGAGGTACGTCCACTCCGGTCCTCTCGTACTAAGAGCAGCTTCCCTCAAGTCTCCAACGCCCACAGCAGATAGGGACCGAACTGTCTCACGACGTTCTAAACCCAGCTCGCGTACCACTTTAAATGGCGAACAGCCATACCCTTGGGACCGACTACAGCCCCAGGATGTGATGAGCCGACATCGAGGTGCCAAACACCGCCGTCGATATGAACTCTTGGGCGGTATCAGCCTGTTATCCCCGGAGTACCTTTTATCCGTTGAGCGATGGCCCTTCCATTCAGAACCACCGGATCACTAAGACCGTCTTTCGACCCTGCTTGACTTGTCTGTCTCGCAGTCAAGCACCCTTATGCCTTTGCACTCAATGCGCGATTTCCGACCGCGCTGAGGGTACCTTCGTGCTCCTCCGTTACTCTTTTGGAGGAGACCGCCCCAGTCAAACTACCCACCATACACTGTCCCTGACCCGGATAACGGGCCTAGGTTAGAACTTCGAACATGCCAGAGTGGTATTTCAACGTTGGCTCCACCAAAGCTAGCGCCCTGATTTCATTGCCTCCCACCTATCCTACACAGTCAGGTTCAAAGTCCAGTGCAAAGCTATAGTAAAGGTTCACGGGGTCTTTCCGTCTAGCTGCGGGTACACTGCATCTTAACAGCGATTTCAATTTCACTGAGTCTCGGGTGGAGACAGTGTGGCCATCGTTACGCCATTCGTGCGGGTCGGAACTTACCCGACAAGGAATTTCGCTACCTTAGGACCGTTATAGTTACGGCCGCCGTTTACCGGGGCTTCGATCAAGAGCTTCACCTTGCGGCTGACCCCATCAATTAACCTTCCGGCACCGGGCAGGCGTCACACCCTATACGTCCACTTTCGTGTTTGCAGAGTGCTGTGTTTTTAGTAAACAGTCGCAGCCACCTGGTCACTGCAACCCCCTTCCGCTCCAGCCGCGAGGGCCTTCACGTACCAAGGGCGCACCTTCTCCCGAAGTTACGGTGCTATTTTGCCGAGTTCCTTCACCCGAGTTTTCTCAAGCGCCTGAGGATTCTCTCCTTGCCCACCTGTGTCGGTTTGGGGTACGGTCACATGCAGTCTGAAGCTTAGAGGCTTTTCTTGGAAGCATGGCATTAATCACTTCGCTCCCGTTACAGGAACTCGTTGTCATATCTCAACATTGCCAACCCGGATTTGCCTAAGTTGACTGTCTACATACTTGAACCGGGGCAACCAAACGCCCGGCTGACCTAGCCTTCTCCGTCCCCCCATCGCAACTGCACGCGGTGCGGGAATATTAACCCGCTTGCCATCGACTACGCCTCTCGGCCTCGCCTTAGGAACCGACTAACCCTGCGCCGATTAACGTTGCGCAGGAAACCTTGGGCTTTCGGCGAGGGGGTTTTTCACCCCCTTTTTCGTTACTCATGTCAGCATTCGCACTTCCGATACCTCCAGCGGACTTCTCAATCCACCTTCCCAGGCTTACGGAACGCTCCTCTACCATGCAAGCTTAAACTTGCATCCGCAGCTTCGGTACATGCTTTAGCCCCGTTGAATCTTCCGCGCAGGCCGACTCGACCAGTGAGCTATTACGCTTTCTTTAAAAGATGGCTGCTTCTAAGCCAACTTCCTGGCTGTCTATGCCTTCTCACATCGTTTCCCACTGA
Organism: Achromatium sp. WMS2; assembly: GCA_001276605.1. GTDB lineage: Bacteria > Pseudomonadota > Gammaproteobacteria > Chromatiales > Chromatiaceae > WMS2. The sequence continues at coordinate 11 of JXSN01000323.1, read as the reverse complement.
AGCATGATTTT
>JXSN01000322.1 GCA_001276605.1 Achromatium sp. WMS2 | reverse complement strand
CTGATTCTATTTTAGCATCTTTCATAATTTTTGCGCTCCGTACGCGTTGCTTCCCGTGCGCTTATCAGGCGAACAGCACCATCTCTTTCTGTATACGACACCAACAGTAAATGATCCGACGCAGATTTCCCAATAATGATGTAACGGTGTTCAGTTTCAGAGTGATATTTATCATAGAAATCTACCTGTAGCGGATCAGCGAATACAGTTTTTGCTTCGTCAAATGAAACTCCGTGTTTTGCTAGGTTGATCGCTGCCTTAGCCTTGTCCCATTCAAATTGCATTTGTTATTTAACAATCGGAGACCGCAATCCAACCTACGCCGCTCATTCTCTATGCAAAAAAACCGCATGTCCGGTGGTGTGGGAGCTAACTGGTGCAATCCCGTTGGATCGACCCGATTGGGCCTTCCCGCCACACGCGGTTATGGTGCAGACCAAAAAACCCTATAATGAGAACCATGTCCCCTAAAATCTGTGAATTGTAAAGTCTTGGTTACTTGGGATGTATCTAATACAAAGGTTCCAAGTTCATCATGAGGGTCAATCCAAGTGCCTGCATCTTCATCCCATAGTTGAAGTCTAATATTATTATTAAAGCTAAATGCTAGAGACCAAGGCGTCCCGTGGTTATTCATGGATTTTCTTTCGCTATATGTATTTCCTCCATCAATCGTTATATCTAGTCTAGCTTCATCAGGTCCACCACTGTCTTCGGTTTGATAACATTCCAGTGTTACATTAACTGATGTTGCGGCAACACTTTCAACAACTGTACAGGATGCTAATACAATCGCTAAAACATAAAACATCGTTGAAAAACCCTTGCAAATCATACTTATTCCCCTTATGTAAACGTAATTATGTACGCAATGCTCAACTTTAAATGAACCTGATTAGCGAGATCTTCAATCTAATGCCCGCATTCGCTAGAATCAGCAGCTCGTAGCTTGGGGGTGACGATAGGAACCCCAACAATCCACACCATTAAAAGTTTGGGTTCGCAAGCTCATCCCAACCCACAAGTTACCCTAACTTACGGGTTAAAAGTCAATTAGGCCAATAATCCTCATCCAAAAGTTCTTGTGCTTGATAAGGACATTGTTCAGGAAATGTATTTTTATTAATCCCAGTTTCTTTGCTGGCAAGATGCAATGCTCTTGGGTAGGCGGCTTCTATAGCGTCGTCAACGAAAGATTTTAGGCTTGGACTTAAAAGAATTTCATTCCCTACCTGATCGCGTTGCTCAAAAATAGTTCCTCGCCAACTAGATGAACGGTGTCCAGGTTGATATTGCCACTTGAGAAGATGAGCAATAAGAATAACCAAGCGATTAACAAGTTCTCTGCGTTGACGACGACTCATATCCTCCAGTTCCTCTGCTAGAAACTCTTGATTAAGCTCTTGACCTCGTCCCTGACGCAGCAAAGAAATTTGGGAATTAATCCAGGCATCAAAATCTTGATAATAGAGTTCAGCATTTTTATGCACTACGGATACTGAATCAACCGGGATTTTCTCTGAAGTCGTCTGCATGGCTAATACCTAAAAAGTAGCCCACACAAAAACCACCCCAGTGCCTAGCACTAGGGCGGTCAAAAATAAGAATCTGGCGATAACCTACTTTCGCGTAGGATCTCCCACACTATCATCGGCGAGACACCGTTTCACTTCTGAGTTCGGAATGGGATCAGGTGGTTCCAATGCTCTATGATCGCCAGAAAAAACTGGTGACGCCCAATAATTAATCATACTTACGATAAGTATCGGGACTTAGAATTCGGCAATATCGCAACAATGCAAATCAAAATACACTCTAGCCCTACCCCAACAAACCTCTTAGGTGTTATATGGTCAAGCCACACGGTCAATTAGTACTGGTTAGCTTCACACGTTACCGCGCTTCCACACCCAGCCTATCAACGTCATAGTCTATAACGGACCTTTAGGGGCTTTTAAAGCCCGGGAGACC
>JXSN01000321.1 GCA_001276605.1 Achromatium sp. WMS2 | reverse complement strand
TTCACAAATAAGTTGTAATATCAATTGATTAATGTCTGGTAGATGGTCGCGACTATAGCCTTTGGTGATGCGAATAACGCCTTCTTGTTCCTCTTCGTGGCTGTTATATTTACCATTTGTATGGAAACTTGTAGAATCTAGGTGAGCGCAATGTGGATTAAATTTTAGTATATTCATGGCTTTAATAGCGCATTGCAAAAACAATTTACTGGGATCATAATCGAAAATTGTGTCCAACGCATGTTCCAAAATGTCATCATTGATATGCTCGGGCTGGATACCAGGGCCAATCAGTCGTTCCGTTGGTTTATCTTTAAAAAAAATATTGGGCTAAGATACAAAGCGCGGTTTGCAAAACCAAGCCCATTCAGTATCATCGCTTTTACAGCTTACCCTACTGACACAGTGCGCTTTGCCATGTCTTGTGGTATAAGTTTGTCAATTAAATTGCTAAGGTCAAGTTCGTCGCGCATACCGGCGATAGCCCTAGGTGATCAATAGTTTTGCTTGTGTAGGAGCTGGATGATTCCATTGAGTCAGCATTAATTTGGTTAGCCATGGTAAAATCCATAAAAAGTGATATTAATACGTTATAAAGGATTTTTTACGATAATATTTTACCATAATATTGGTATGCGGAATCACGGTCAAACGCCAACTTACTAAAAAATTCGGTCCGCTGTCACCAGCCAGCATCTGCAAGCTGGATACTGCTACTTTGGAGCAGTTGGAAACCTGGTCTGAGGCTATATTGGATTGTGATAGCATCGAGCAGTTGTTACGATAAAAAATTAATTTAGCAGTGATTTTACTATTAAAGATACTTAAATAGTAACTACTTACCTCACCCCTGTTCCTCTCCATAGATGGAGAGGGGATTATACGTCATTCCGGCAGGGATTGCCGGAATCCAGAAGCCAGGGATGGTGATACATCCATTGATGGTAGGACCTCACCCCCTGCCCCTCTCCATTGATGGAGAGGGGGGAAGGGCGTCTGGAAGCGCAGGCATCTCGCCTGCTTACACTCCCAATTTGGACGCCCACGCTCTCAATTATTTTTGCGGGCGAGACGCCCACGCTCCAAGTGCTCTTCCCCAACACCAATGCGCACACCCTATGGATGTAAATATTTTTAGGCGCTAATTTCCGAGAAACTGTTATTGTAGACAAATTAACCCTTTAAGTAAATCTCCTGTTTTCAATGTCTTGCCACGGCTATTTAGCCAATTTTGTGCTTTGGTCACAGCCTCTTTCCACATACTGGCTTGATTGCTTGCCTCATTTTGCAACAGCATTATCGCTACAAAGGTAGCTACTAACGCCTCGCCCTCTAAAATTGCTGCTGCCTCGATTTTTAGTACTCGATCTCCTAACCAATTGCGCAGTTCAACAGAAAGTAAAAAATTACCATCAGACTGTTGAGTTGCTAATAATGCAGATACTCGATCAGACTGTTGTGTACTGCTAGGAAAAATTTCATCAAGAAAATCTAAAGAAAAATGAAATTCTCCTACTATATCAAGAGAGGTGGGATCAGGAGCAGATAGAGATGTCGGCGGTTCTGCAACATCCTGATCAGAAACACAAGATGATACATCGTCTATCTTTTGCGCGATATCTTTGGTATTATCATCCAAAGTACTGCCTAATCCTGCAGTGTCAGCACATAATAAACTATCATCTGCAATATCTTCACTGATCTCAAATGCCGTGGTATCCAATTCAAGAGAGTCTAAATCAAAATCTGTGATTTGGGGTTTCATCAATCTATATCGTGTCTTATCACTACCCATGCCAATGGCTTTAGTTGGGAAGTGCCATTAGATCTTACTCAATGCGAAATAAACAGTCCTATCCCTAAATTATGGGCGCGCACATTAATTAATGATCTTGAATCTAAAGAAAAATGAAATTCTCCTACTATATCAAGAGAGGTGGGATCAGGAGCAGATAGAGATGTCGGCGGATCTGCCACAACCTG
>JXSN01000320.1 GCA_001276605.1 Achromatium sp. WMS2 | reverse complement strand
TACAGGTTAGCACGCTTTGATACTATGGCTAAAACTGGTTTGGATGAGAATATGTTTCCCAAAGCTTGCCCCTAGACCTTTGAGCAAGTCATGGATCCAGAATTTTGGCCTACTACCGATTAGGGTACGCACTATGACATTATCATTACACGATACGGATTTTTATTCTTGGACTCAACAGCAAATTGCTTTTATACAACAGGGTGATTGGCGACATGTGGATGCAGAACATATTGCTGAGGAGTTGAACAATATGGGGGCTAGTGAGCGACGTGAGTTAATTAACCGGTTAGCCGTTCTGCTGACACATCTACTCAAATGGCAATGGCAACCGGAGCGACAGAGTACCAGTTGGATTTTAACTATTGAGGAGCAACGGCGGCGTTCTTCACGGGTATTACGACATAGTCCTGGCTTAAAATCACTACTTGCCGAAATATTAGACGATGCTTACGGGGATGCCCGCATTAAAGCAGCACGTGAGACCAAGAATAAAAATCCGTATCGTGTAATGATAATGTCATAGTGCGTACCCTAATCGGTAGTAGGCCAAAATTCTGGATCCATGACTTGCTCAAAGGTCTAGGGGCAAGCTTTGGGAAACATATTCTCATCCAAACCAGTTTTAGCCATAGTATCAAAGCGTGCTAACCTGTAGGCTGCGGTTACATTAAAATTAATCATGGGTTTAAGACCAGGATTTTCCAATAAACACTGTGCGATTCCTTCGCGTTGCCCGTTAATTGTGGCATACCAACGTTTTCCTTGCCTTATAGATTTATAGAGCCATTTTAACAGATGCATGAGTAACATTTGTAACCGACTTTTAAGTTCGCGTTTTTCACTGCGTCCCATGTCTTCAATCTCATCGATTAGATTGATTATGTATAAATCTGCTATATTTCCGGATTTTAGCAATGCTGCCTGCTGTTGGGGCCAGGAATAAAAATCAGTATCATGTAAGGATGACAAAGGAGCGATAAAAATTATGCTGATTATTCATTTTATTAAAAAGTGTAGTTACCTTAATTGGATAAAATAATCTGCTTTTCAAGTGGATGGGGATGTCGGAGCATCTTGGCTGTATTCCCACCCTGGAATATGGGAAACTACCAAGTATATTTGGGCATGACATTTAAGCTAAAAGATAGAAATGAGCATAAAAACATAAAACTTATGATTATTGGCAGAATTGTCCTAGCCTGATTCAGCATGCAGCATGGATAAATACTAGATAGTTACAATTATCATATAAATATCTGTATTTGCCTCTACTAGCGTTTTAGATATACGACCAAAAAACTTCATTTTCAAAAAATTAATGAGCTAAAAGACTGGCTTTAATCCTTAGATCTGGTCCCACCTGGTCTATGGCTTTGATATGTAGCTGCGTGCGTTTGTGACCACCATCAAGAGTTGGTAAATGAAACGCCCCCATGGCATCATCTCCCATCAAATGTGGCGCTATATAAATTACTAACTCATCCACTAATCCAGATTCTATGGCCGCACCTGCTAAGGTAGGCCCGGCTTCTATCAATACCTCATTAACTTCTTGCTTAGCAAGGAATTTCAATACAGATTGCAAATCAACATGTCCATTTAAACTGGGAAATTGACAGCTATGGATATTTTCTTTACATACAGCAGCTAATTGCTGTGGATCAGCAGTATTATAAAAAACACTCACTTGACCAGGTTCTTTAAATATCCTTGCCCGCGGAGATATCTGCAACTTAGAATCCAACACGATACGCCAAGGTTGCATTAGCTGGCGTTGATCTCGTATGCCAGGTATGACATTGGGATCTAATCTCACCGTCAATGCTGGATTATCTGCGATTATGGTCCCAATTCCTGTGATTATAGCATCAACTCTAGCTCGCAGCCACTGTACATCCAAGCGTGCGGTCTCACTGGTAATATGTAGCGGTTTACCAGAGGCAGGGCCACAGCGCCCGTCTATACTCATAGCCATCTTGCA
>JXSN01000319.1 GCA_001276605.1 Achromatium sp. WMS2 | reverse complement strand
GCCGTGGATGATGTTGCAACTGCTTTGGCTACAAATGGTGCTCCGCGGCGGATGTTGTTAATTGATGCGTGTCGCAATGATCCGACGCCTAATAATAGGGGTTTTACAACGGGATCGGCAAGTTTTGCGCCATCCGGTTTGTTTAAAGGTGCTGAAGGTACGCGGATTTTGTTTTCTACCAAGGCCGGAGATTTTAGTTGGGAACGTCCGGAATTGGGACATGGGGTTTTTACCCATTTTTTGGTGGAGGGGATTAAGGGTAAAGCTGCAGATGCGCAAGGTTTAGTGACATTTCGCGGGCTAGCGGATTATGTGCAAAGTCAAGTTTTTAATTGGGGTTTTGAGCATGGTAATCAGCAACAGCCGTATGATGCTGGGGAGGGTAGTGGCTGGTTTTTAGTGGCGCAAACTACGCCGCCGGTTTTACCAGCAGTGCCGCCGGTTGTTGTACCGTCGGTGGTTCCAGCTCCGGTAGTTACCCAGGTTCCAGTAGTTACACCACAACCGCCGCCGGCTGCTAGATTGGCCTTTGAACCGGAGATGGTCTCCATTCCAGCGGGTAGTTTTATGATGGGTTCGCCAAAGTCGGAGAAGGGACGGTATGATGATGAAGGTCCGCAGCATCGAGTGCAGGTGGCGGCGTTTAAGCTGGGCAAATATGAGGTGACCCGGGGTCAGTTTGCGGCGTTTGTGCAGGATACTGACTATAAAACGGAGGCCGAAGCTGATGGGAAAGGTTGTTATAGTTGGGATGGTAATGCATGGGTGCAAAAACCCGAGTTTACATGGCGTAATCCGGGGTTTAGTCAGACTGATGCCCATCCGGTGGTGTGTGTGTCGTGGAATGATAGTCAGCGTTATTTGGAATGGTTAAGTAATAAGACCGGTAAGGATTATCGGTTGCCGACTGAGGCGCAGTGGGAATATGCAGCGCGAGCAGGTTCCACTAGTCGTTATTTCTTTGGTGATGATGCCAATAGGTTGGGGGATTATGCCTGGTATTATGATAATTCTAATAGTAAAACGCATCCGGTAGGGGAAAAACTGCCGAATGCTTGGGGCTTGTATGATGTACATGGGAATGTGTGGGAATGGACGCAGGATCGTTGGCATGGTGACTATAATGGTGCTCCTACCGATGGTTCTGCCTGGGAAAGTGGTGATTCGTCACTTAGAGTATTGCGGGGCGGCTCTTGGGGCAACGTCGACTTCAGCTGTCGCTCAGCGTATCGCGGCAACGGCGAGCATAACTACTCCAACAACAATTGGGGTTTCCGCGTTGCTTGCTTTTTGGGCTAGAACTGTGTATGCCTTTGTGCTTTTAGTCTTTTACCCTTGCCGTTGACTTTGCCGTTGCCGTTGCCGCTGACGTTTTAACTCGTTTTCGGGCCTTTTAGGCCCGAAAACCGCATTTTTTGAAATCCAGGATCGATCGGGTCGAGCCAACGGGATTGCGCCCGTTAGCTAGGTAGGGTACGCATCGCGTACCTTTCCATGATGCAGCTAGGTAGGGTACGCATCGCGTACCTTTCCTACCGGGCTGTGTATGCCTTTGTGCTTTTAGTCTTTTACCCTTCGGGGTTCTAGGGGGCGCAGCCCCCTAGCTAGGTAGTACCTTTCCATGATGCAGACAATAACTAAATGATCCGCTATGTCGCATTTTCGTCGTTGCTATATTCCAGGTGGTTCTGATTTTTTCACTGTTGTGATTGAACAGCTTACAATCCCAATTATTTTCGCGGACGGGACGTCCACGCTCCCAATTTTGCGGACATTGCACCATTTGGGATTTACTCATCCCTGGCTTCTGGATTCCGGCAATCCATGCCGGAATGACGGGGTGAGGGCCATTTTTACCCGTAGGGCGGGAGAAACGCAGTGAATCCCGCCAAATATAGATTTACACCACCTGCATAGACCTCACCCCCTGCCCCCTCTCCATTGATGGAGAGGGGGTTAAAGATACCAGGGATGGTAACACAAC
>JXSN01000318.1 GCA_001276605.1 Achromatium sp. WMS2 | reverse complement strand
GTTGGTACAAGTCCCACCACAGTTACCGGCCCAGGTTGGATCCTGCCCTTGTTCTTTAATGAGCTGCAGTTGTTGAGTAGAGACCACTACTACCCGATCCCGTTTGACATCTAATACCGCCGCCGCATGATTGGCGTTAGGCGGAGAATTAGCTTCAAAATAAAACTCGTAACTTCAGTATTCACATTGTTTGTTAATAATACCAGTACCTATCAGGATCAGTATAATTTAACAGCTGGGCCTACTGGTACCGTTTCCGGGGTGTCAGATAGCTTTGGTACTGGCTGGGACGTTACTTTCCACCACACTGGTGCCAATGGCAATTGTGCGCCGGTTGGGTCTGTGACTACCAACACTTCAGCAATAGACGGTGGCCAAAGTGAACAAATATGCGCCAAAGTTACCATTCCTGCTAATGCTACAGCTGGAAGTTACGAGTTTTATTTTGAAGCTAATTCTCCGCCTAACGCCAATCATGCGGCGGCGGTATTAGATGTCAAACGGGATCGGGTAGTAGTGGTCTCTACTCAACAACTGCAGCTCATTAAAGAACAAGCGCTAGATGCAACCTGTGCCGGTAACTGTGGTGGGACTTGTACCTACTCGCGAGATCCTATCGATACAGACACTAGAGCCGTACCCGGAGCTTGTATCCGTTATCGTATTACCGCTATTGCCCAAGACAATATCACTAGCGTGGTATTAACTGATACCGTGCCCAACTACACCGTATTTGACGACGGCAGTCGTAATATAAGAGGTGGCAACTGTGGTAGTGGTGCCGTGGATGCTCCAGCAGTAATCAGTATGAGCGCCGCTGGTAGTACCGCCACCATTCAGTCTAAACCTAATTGCGATGGTACTGGGCCGGTAATTGCCAATGTTGGCAACATGGCTCTAGGCAACCAAGCCGTGCTCACCTTCGGGGTGATGATTAATAAATAATCCCGCAGGTTTTATTCAAAAACTGCAGTAGTTTGCACTCATCGTACTCCTCCGTCCTCAAATGAGGACGGGGCTCTTTGCTGATTGTGCGTTGTAGAAGCGCACTGTTACGCCAAATATATCAACTATCTAGTTACATTAAGAGTGTACTGTGCACTACGCTATAGCACAATGTCATGAAAATACAGGTATCGCGTTGCTACCTAAAAAACCTGGGATTTTACTTGCTGTGGATATTGATTATCAATGTCAACCCGGTAATCCTACAGCCTGCGGTTGCGTCTGCTCCTGCCCCGGGAACAGAAATCAGCAATTCTGCCACCGCGACCTATAAGTACTACGGGGCTAATTTAATTGCTGAATCTAACCGCGTCATTGCAATCGTCCAACCTTTACCGCTGTTGCAACTGACAGCCGATCGCAGCATCCTCACCCTGCCTGGTTCCAACATCTACTTAGCACATCAACTTACCAACATCGGCAACGTCGCTACCGATTGCACCCCAGTCCTAGCCAACTTAAGTGGCGATGACTTTAACCTAGACAATTTAGGGCTATATCAAGACTTAAATCACAACGGCACCCTCGATAGCACCGATACCATAGTCCCCTCTGGTGCCAGCATACCTGTAACTGCTAATTCCAATACCCAGGTCGACCTCATCATCACAGGCCAAGTGCCAACCAGTGCCAGCGGTAGATCTGCTGTAATCACTATAACCTGTAGTAATCCAGAATTAGCCACCCCAGTTTTACGTAATACCGACACCATAACTCTCAGCTGGGCTCCGGACTTAACCATTACCAAAACTCCCAGCACCACCAATAACTTCCAGGTTGGCAACCAATACAGCTACACCCCTTACCACCTATCACTTTCATCCGGGAGACTTAAAAGCAGCAAAAATTGATAAACCAAATTTTGGTAGAGGATTACCCATTTCGGCACAGCGCAGAAGTTTTCTCAAACCTCGCTGGAACCATGATAGGCAAGAACGGACCAACTTATTGAAGACCCAGTGTTCAGGATCTCGTTGTTTGTC
>JXSN01000033.1 GCA_001276605.1 Achromatium sp. WMS2 | reverse complement strand
TACTAAACTATAATTTGGTGGCTAGGTATCCAATAGCGGAGAAACTCCTACCCGTTCTAACATGGCCACCAAAGTAATAAGGGGTAATCCCAACAGGGCTGTAGGATCCTCAGTATCTATGCAAGAAGGAGAAAAAACACGCGATCTGGTGCTCCGACTTGCTGAAACCAAAGCCCGCGCTGGCGCGACAAAATTTCCGCACGCCTTGGTTATCGGTTCAGATCAAGTTGCTTACATAGACGGTAAAATCATCGGCAAACCAGGTAACCGAGCCAGTGCCGTTGCCCAACTTAGTTTAGCCGCTGGTCGTCAGCTGCTATTTCAAACCGGTTTATGCCTGTTAGACGGAATAACAGGACAATTACAACTAGAGTGTATCTCAACAACGGTGCATTTTAGGCCCTTAACCACGGCTCAGATCGAGGGGTACGTGACTAAGGAACCGGCTTTTAATTGTGCTGGAAGCTTTAAATCCGAAGGTTTAGGCAGTGCTTTATTGCAACGCATAGATACTGAGGATCCTACAGCCCTGTTGGGATTACCCCTTATTACTTTGGTGGCCATGTTAGAACGGGTAGGAGTTTCTCCGCTATTGGATACCTAGCCACCAAATTATAGTTTAGTAACATCTTGGTTTTTGATTACTACATAAATTCGGTATACCAGTGAATTGTCCACTACTATGACAAGATACTAGATATGCAGTTACCACCTCTAACCAATGGTCGTATTCTAAAGCGTTATAAGCGTTTTTTAGCCGATGTGGTGCTAGATAATGGCCAACAGGTTACTGCTCATTGTCCCAACACTGGCAGTATGCATAGCTGTTGGCAACCAGGGGCTAAAGTGCAATTGAGCTATAGCGATAATCCTAAACGCAAATTAGCCTGGACGTTGGAACGCGTGGATATGGGAACTGGTTGGATTGGGATACATACCGGGCGGGTAAATAGCATAATTTGGGAATCTATAATCAACGGCGAAATAGCCTCTTTAAATGGTTATAAAACATTAAGACAGGAAGTAAATATACATATACCACCGCTTCCCAAAAGTCGTGTTGATTTAGCATTATACGATGGTGCTCACACTGATGCACTTGTGGAAATAAAAAACGTGACATTGTTGGAAAATAAATGTTTAAAATTTCCAGATGCAATTACAACCCGGGGGCGCAAACATCTAGAATTACTTATGGCAGCACATGCTCATGGCTGGCGCTCAGTAATGTTATTTGCACTAAATCGCCCTGAAGGTAATTGTTTTTCACCTGCCACGGATATCGATCCCATATATTCGAAACTCCTCATCCAAGCTGCCAACTCGGGCGTGGAAATTTTAGCACTGCGGTTATGTCACGATTCCAATGCCATAACAGTCGGAGAACTTGTCGACATAAAATTATAACTATGACACTAGTGCGCATTTATAATATTAAAGTTATACTGTAATTCTCACACCTTTGATGTCTGATATTGATTGTTAGTCAATTAAAGCATAACATTTGAGACCATAGGCCTCATTACCCTGGCTTGTTCGATACGCCTTAGCCATGTAATTGCAGCTACCATGAGACTTGCTTTAAACCAGTTCGAGTTCTCAGATAACCAGTTGCCACAGAACAATTGGGCATGAAAATTTCCATGAAATTCAACCTAGCTACTTGCTGATTGGATAGCCATCATGTGGATAGCCACCATGCAGATATTACTTTTTACCGGATTAATATTCAGCATCCTCAGCCTGTTTGGCTACTCTTTTTTCGTACTAATTCGTTATGGAAAAATATTAATTTCCATTGGTTTAATACAAATAATCCTGTTTTGTATTTTATACTACTTGATATTTGTGTTTTTAGGTCCTGAACATTATAGATTTAGCCGCCCACCACAATGGTGGGATTGGGTACAATTTACCTTAGCACACATGCTGCGTGCTACTGACGTTCTTGATGTAATAGAAGAATTTGATATCAACATACAAAACATAAAGCATGCCAGTAATCTAGTGGCAACCATTTTGATGACCATGCATTGGATGGTAGATATATTAGTATTGGGATTACTATGGAAAATTATAGATAAGTATTGGCATAATCGGTTTTTCAAGCTAATTAGCACCGGTGGTTTGCTAAATAATATGGCTAAAATCCTGGTTTTAATATTTCTTATAGCATTGGTACAAGCTCAAATTGAACACCGTAGTCTGTTTTGGATATGGTTTAATCTACTGATTTTATGGCCTTTAGACAACATAATTCGCGTAATTGACATTGGAGATGGTTTACAGTTATACGGCGTTAGAATACATGAAATAAACACGACTATAGCCACGGCAATCTTTGCTATCACCTTTAGGTTGCTGCTAAGTGTACCAATAGCCAAATTTCTCAGCTATATACACTTAAGATTTTTAAAAGGCTGGGGACAAACCACTGATGATTTGATTGAAAGCTTAGCTAATCCGGAAGAAGCTGAAGATGCCCGCGCTGGTCTAATGCGGCTAGGTCCCAACATTGCTCCGGACTTGATGTTGGCGCTAGCCAATGCCAATTCAGAAATCCGTAGTTCTGTGGCAGACGTCCTGTCCAAAATGGACACCCAAGATATTATTGCCACATTGGGTAATACAGATGCAAGATTAAAAATAAAGATTGTCGCCGCACTTAAAATTGCATTAACCGATCAAATATGGTATATACAAAAAATAGCTGCTGAGTCCCTAGCCTTTTTAGGTAATCAATCTCAATTAGCCGTTACTGCCTTAATTAAAGCCTTAGGTGATAATGATCTGGAAGTCAGAACCGCAGTGCTCAATAGTCTAGCCAAAATTAATCCACAATGGATAGAGTTAGATGAGGTGAAAATAATTATACTCGGATTAGCCGCAACTTGGTCTCAGTCAGGTACCATGGCAAGATCCCTGAAATATCTAAGTCCAGATATGGAATGGTGTGTTTTTAAACTAATATCTACCCTAAAAGCTAATAAATTTCTTGACAAAGAAGTGAGCACCATTATAATGGCCTTATCTGTGAGCTTAAATAAAAGTAATCAAGAACATAGAGATTCCATAATTGAGGCGTGTAAACGTACTAATGTAATTAAACCAGATCATGTACTTGGCACCCTAATATATGGTTTAACGGACCAACAGCAGGTATCTGATTTAAAACAATTGATGCAGTATAAACGCAATTTACGCAACAACATTATCGGTCTGCGATAAAAACAAGTAATTATCTAATTAATTGTAAATACGCCTGGTGTAGTGGCTACTTATATGAGTATTAACAAAGGAGATAACGATGCGAACTGTCTTTCAAATAGCCTGTTTTGGTATCTGCATTCTGTTTGGTACCCAAAGCCTAGCAACCAGCGAAAGTGCCAAAGAGTTGGCACGGTTTACTGCCCAGCAAATCGCTAGACAGTCCAATTTTACCGTGCGGGACCAGTTCTACTGGGGCTACTTGAAGCGGGGTGAGAGTAATGTAACCAGATTAACCCTGTATGCCGGTAATCAATATGTTCTTGTCGCAGGTGGATGTGAAGATGCAACTGACGTGGATGTGGCAGTATACAATTCGAGTGGAGAGCGCATTGCAAAAGATAACAGCACCGCGCGCATTGGTATTGTCAAAATTAGCGTTCATGAGACTGGAACATACTACGTAAAAGTAACTATGTACAGGAATAAGAACGGTCGCGGCGCCCATTGGTCATTGGTTATAGCCTATAAGTAGGAAATTCTTTCGGAAGTTATCGCAATCATGTATTCGTGGATAATCATACAAGTTATATCTGATTGTGTTATGGACTCGTGGTTGCTGATTTTTCAGGAGTAAGTACTCAAACGTTCAGGTATATCGTTTTGATGTGTTATTTATCTAACTAAATTATAACTGGGTTAACGCATCTGCGAATATCTTAATTTTCTTACATTGCGGCGAATTATCTTTTATAGACAAAGTTATAGAGTTAAAGTAGTTAGACCACACTCCAGTAATGAGTAATGCACTGTATGTCTCTGCAAGTAACCTAGGATCATTACCAAATACCCCACATCCCCAGGCCCCTAAAACCAAGTTTTTATAGCCGTATGTAGCTGCCAGTGTCAATATATAATCTAGTCGCTGGGCTAATACTTTGGGAATTAGGACCGCTTCGGCAGAGCCCTTAGCCCTAATGGCGCCAGCGTTTGGCGCTGGACTAGTGATAAAACTCACCAAATAAGGTGCGTCAAGTAAACTTCCGCTGTCATCCCTAAAAACTGGACAGTCTGGTGACAAAATCATGGTATCTGAGTATAATAAAGAAGCTGAATTACGGTGTTTCCTATAAAAAGCGATCTTTTGTAATAATGACTCGTATAAAGCAGAGCTTACAGCTAAAGATTCTTCCTGGGCCTGACTACCATTTAAAAAACCACCACCAGGGTTACGGGCTGAGGCGAAATTAAGTGCCAGCACCGGTTCGCCAGTGGTTTGGAGGACCCTTGCAGCCCCTGCCAATGTAGTTTCGTTGACTACGGCAAACTTAGTATCAGTCTTTGCGCTTGGATTAAACGCAATATTTTTGCGCAATTGTTCTAGTTGTGTGGGCTCAAATAATTGAGTATTTTGTACGCAGTATTGTACCAAATTCTCGATATGGACGGTTGTACCGCTATTTGTCAGGTAAAAGCCGGAGCGCACTATTTTTACAGTATCTTCAGCTATTTGTGCCCTTAAGGTACGCGTTAAATTAGCCATTGAATTGTCAATTATCTTCGGGATCGTATTTGCAAGAGGTTAGATTATATTTATGTAGTTGGATTATTACATACTAAAGTTATGGTTGATAAGCGGCTAATAATAATTTAAATTTGGCCTGTGGTAATTTGAGTTTATACATTCCAATCCAATTGTAGCACATTGGAACTGCATTGTTAAGTAAATACCCTGGTTGGGAGGTATCTGATGATTGGCCATAAGCAGCAGGACTATTTCAGGCATGGTTGGAGCTGGCTGTTGATAGTGTTGGTTATAAGCTGGTGTTGGACTGAGTTAGCCATTGCCCAGGAAGGTAGGAAATATGCTTTGGTGGTTGGTATCAGTGATTATAACAATGCCAGTGGGCTTGGCAGGTTGAAATATGCCCGTGCGGATGCGGAGGCCTTGACCCAGGCGTTAAGGCGGGCGGGGTATAAGGTGCAGTTGGTGGTGGATCATGGGGTGGTTAAAAATTTTTTGGTAAAGACATTGCGGCAACTTGCCAGTTTTTTACGCCCTGATGATACCTTTGTCTTTGCTTATTCAGGCCATGGTTTTGAGGGGGCTGATGGTCGAGATTATTTGGCTTTGTATGGGGTTACATCTGAGACGGTAAGTAGTGAAGGGTTGCCAGTGGATGAGGTATTAGATTTGCTGCGGAAAACCCGAACCAGTCAGCTGCTGGTGTTGCTAGATGCGTGTCGGGATGGAATGGATTTGCAGAATAGGACGACTTTGGTCAAAAGTGCTACTTTTAGTCGACAGTGGTTTTCAAAAAATACTCGTGGGATTAAGGTGTTATTTGCGACTCAACCTGGTGGAGTGAGCTGGGAGGATGATAAGCTACAGCATGGTGTATTTACCCATTTTTTGTTACGAGGTTTAGAGGGCAAGGCTAAGGATGGTACGGGAGCGATTACGTTTAATAGTTTGGCTAGTTATGTGGATCGAGCTATTTCGGATTGGGGCTGGGAAAATAATAAGTTGCAGACCCCATACAGTGTGAATAGTGATAATGTACCGCTAGTATTGGTATCTAACAATATGGAAGTGGAAGCGGGGACTAAGGTAGTCTCTGTTTCTGACGGTGATACTATAGCAAATGCAGTACAATTTGATAATTTTGGTAACTCTAATAATTTGATTTTAGACGGAAAAGCCGCGATAGTTCAAACTTATGATGGTTCTGTGTTAAGGCTGACCCCGGCAATCGGTGGAGCTGCAGGTAGTGCGTTCATAAGTACACCAACTCCATATACTGGTTTTAGCACGGCTTTTAGGTTCCGTATCTCCCAGCCCGGCAATGACGGTGCTGATGGGTTAGTATTTGTCATTCATGCCGATAAGCATACTGTGGGTGGCGCAGGTGGTTATATGGGATATTCTGGTATCCATAGTTTAGGGATAGAATGGGATACATGGTATAACCCAGAATTTGATCCTGACTCTAACCACATTGGTATAAATATTGCAGGTAGCGTAGCGCACGCTGCAAATCAGCATTATATAGATCACATCACACCCGATTTTAGTAATGGCCAAGTGTGGTATGGTTGGATCGATTACAACGGTCATACGCTAGAAGTGCGTACTAATCAAACTGGAATTCGCCCTAATGCTGCCAATATCACAAGAGATATGGATTTGCGTAATTTACTTGGCGGTGCAACACAGATTTATGTTGGCTTCACCGCTGGAACAGGTGGGGCATGGGAAAATCACGATATACTATCGTGGTCCTATAAGGGCTTAGCTCATTGAGAATTGCTGGAACGACTTTAAGTCTTCCGGGGAGGCTGAAGCGTCCCCGGCTGCGTTCCCACGCGGGAGCGTGGGAACGATAAAAGGATGTTTTTGTGTGGATGATCAGTAATTACCGCAACAATTCCTCAACGCTGTTAGTATCAAGAATACCCTCAGCCCATGCCTCTAGCTGATCCGGGGTGGCAGCGTCTAACTTTTTAAGTGCAGCCTTGGAAAGTTTACCGAATTTTTTAGCAAGTTGACGTTTGAGCAGTTCCAATTGGCCTTTGATTTTACCCCTAGCCTCACCTCTAGCCTCACCTTCAATTAGGCCAAATTGGCGCCCCCTAGCTTCACCCTTAGCCACCAATTCTTTATATGCTCGGGTTTCTTCAAGTGGAGTAAGCACGTGTAACATATTTGCAATCTCCTGAGCAGTATGAGCTTTAAACCGCTCCATAAACCAAAACTGTAAAATTGCTCCCAGATTATTACGAATTTGGGGATCTAATTGCGGGTTATTTATGATCTGCCAACATTTTGGCGCCAATTGCTTTAAAATTGTGTTATCCTCTATAAGCAATGGGGCCAAGGTCAAAATAAATGGGTCAGCAGATTCTTCAATGCGTTGAGAGGGGAAGTTTTCCTCCAAGTATACCACTGCAATTTGACCTGTTTCCGGCTGCCACTGAAAATTCTGCTTATCCACTTTAGTTTCTGGAAAAACCAATACCCCGCGCACGTCCACGCCAGGATGCTGTTCCCCATATAAGGATATTTTCGACATCAGGTTATACCTAATGCTGGGGTTAGGTTGGGCTTGGAATTCCACAACATACACCGGCCCAACGCCATCACTGGGGGCAAACATAGCATCAATCCGACGTTCGCCACTTTTAAGCGTCGGCACCGAAAATTGGTATTTATCGGACAGTTCGATGCCAGTAAGCGTGGTGAAAGCCTTAGGATCGGTGGCTAAAAATTGGTATATGGGCAAGTCGGTCTTCATACTGGGTTATTCTAGCATGAACGATATGCGTATTCAAGAGTATGTTGTGGGGATACCCCAGCGTTTCCACCAACACACTTCCAGGATCAAACTATATCCAAAAAATAGGAAAGCGGTCCACAACCAATCACCTAAAACCGCATATTTCAAAAATGGAATAGCAGCCGTATAACAAAGCACCAACCCGGCAATTGTCTGTGGATACATACCGCTAAATAACCAAACCGCAAAATTTGAAATAACAAAAAATAAGATTGTAGATAACAATGCATACACCCCGACCATGGGGCTAACTACACGCAAATTTTGACCTAAAACTGTGCTAGCCAACACCCCTAGGTACACAAAAGCCATAATCCGCAAATCATAAAATCCCAAAATGACATCACTTAAAAATATGGCAACCAGCGGTGTCAAGATGGAAAGTCTATAGTCTTGACTAAAGTAAAATCCGGAAAATAATCCCACCGCTACCATAGGCGTAAAATTGGGAGGATGCGGTAATAAACGCCCAATTATTACCAAACCTATCAATATGATGCAAGTTATTATTTGGGCTAAATGTTCATCAGTTAATCTTATGCTCATATTTTAATTATCCTCAAAATTATGTTATAACCAAAAATACTCAAGGCTAGGAACCAGTGGCCCCAAGCCCCATAACTCAAACGTTAATTAACTAAATATTGGGTATCATTAGCCTCTAACTACAAGCGTCTCCATGTTGTTCCCTGCGGCCCATCTTCTAAAATAACTTTTTGCTCCAAAAGTCTATTCCGAATACGATCCGCTTCCTGCCAATTCTTCGCCTTTCGGGCTTGCATACGCTGCTGAATCAACTCATTAATCTCAGTATCCGCAATCTCTGTGCTAACTGCGCCCTGCAAAAATTGATCCGGATTAGTATTCAACAAACCTAAAATACTACTTAAATACCGCAATGTTATGCCTAACTTGATAGACTTATCCCCACCTTCAACCCTAGCTTTATTCAACTCCCGCACCACATCAAACAATACTGCCACGGCCACTGGTGTATTAAAATCATCCTCCATCGCCGCATGAAATCGCGCCACAAACTCTGACTCCAAAGACTCAGCTAATTCTGACTCAGTCGCATTTGTGGTTACTGCCAAATCCAAACCCCGTATCGCGGTGTACAGTCGATTCAACGCTGTTCGTGCATTATCCAAATTAGTTTCAGTGTAATTCAATGGACTACGGTAATGACCGCTGAGCATGAAATATCTAACTTCTTCTGCATGATAACTCTTTAAAATTTCTCGGATTGTGAAAAAATTACCTAATGATTTAGACATTTTTTCTTCATCAATACGCACAAACCCGTTATGCATCCAAATATTCACAAACGGCTGACCAGTTGCTCCTTCCGATTGCGCAATTTCATTCTCATGATGCGGAAATTGCAGATCAGCCCCCCCACCATGAATATCAAAATTCGCTCCCAAGCAATGAGTCGACATGGCAGAGCACTCAATATGCCAGCCCGGACGGCCTAATCCCCAGGGTGCCTCCCAAGCTGGTTCCCCAGGTTTAGCTGTTTTCCACAATACAAAATCCAAAGGATTACGTTTGAAAGTATCTATATCTATCCGTACCCCAGCGGTCAAATCTTCTATATTTTTACCAGATAATTTACCATAATCAGCAAAGCTAGTAACAGCATAATATACATCCCCATTGGGACCTTGATATGCATGACCACGGGCAATCAAATTGTGAATCATTTCTATAATTTGTGGTATATGCTCGGTCGCTCTCGGTTCTACAGTAGGCGGCAAAGTACCTAGTGCCACTGTATCCTCATGCATAGCCTGAATAAAACGTTCTGTTATGGCCGTAAATGGGACCCCTAATTCTTGGGCTTTAGCCAATATTTTGTCGTCTATATCCGTAATATTGCGTACATAGGTAACGTCATAGCCTCTAGCCATTAAGTAGCGATAAACCACATCAAACGCTACTAGTACCCGAGCGTGCCCCAAATGGCAATAATCATACACGGTCATTCCACAAACATACAGCCTGACCTTGTTTGGTACAATGGGATGAAAAGGCACCTTATTCCGAGTTAAGCTGTTGTATATTTGTAGCATGGCAATAAAACCTATATTATATATGGAATAAATTACGATTCTATAATTGTATAATGGTCAATCATTCTTAAACAACATCCATGACCTGGTATATTCTTCGAGTATAAAATACTAACCTGATATGGCAGAGTTAATGCAATCTGATTTTAGGCTCAGTATTTGTTAGTAATTGGATTATAATTAATTATTATATTTTTTTTAGTTCAACCGTGCTACATTAACACTAATCTATCCTGGAAAAATAGGCAGTTATATACGCTATTTGACCACTAGTTAGAGTTAGTTTATACTCTATGACTTTTTATCTTTCAAAATCTGCTATACCGGCAGTATAACAATCCAGATACGAACAACTATGTACGCGATAATTCAAACCGGCGGCAAACAGTACCGTGTTGCCCCTGGGCAATTCTTAAAAGTAGAAAAAATAGTAGCAAACTCCGATATCATAGAACTAAACCAAGTGCTCATGATAGCAGATGGTGAGAAAATCCAGATAGGATCCCCCTACGTTGACGGTGGCAGGGTGCAGGCTACAATAATGCACGATGGTAGAGACCAAAAGGTCAAAATTATCAAATTCAGACGCCGCAAACATCACATGAAACATCAAGGCCATAGGCAGTATTACACCCTGCTAAGAGTAGATAGCATTGTGAACATTAACGATGCAGCTAATCCGGGCCAAGATGGTACCTCAGACACCTAAAACACTGTGATAGTCGCGCCTCTACACGAACAATCGTGTAGATATATTACTATTGCTATTAATCATATACTATACCCAAACAAAGAATAGGGGTAAATCATGGCACACAAAAAGGCCGGCGGTAGTTCGCGTAACGGCCGCGATTCAGAATCAAAACGCCTGGGAGTAAAGCTGTTTGGAGGGCAAGCGGTTAGAGCTGGTGGCATAATCGTACGGCAACGTGGTACTAAATTTCGCAATGGTGAGAACGTTGGCCTAGGTCGGGATCATACCCTGTTCGCCCTGAGCGATGGCAAGGTAAAATTTGTTACCAAGGGTCCTGAAAATCGCCAATACGTTACCGTCGAAACCGCATAAAATTACACCTTGACGGCCGTCCCCGTCTGCTAAAACGGGGAACGCCGTAGCACATACCAATGAAATTTATTGACGAAGCCGTAATCGATGTGCATGCCGGAAACGGCGGTAGAGGTTGTGTAAGTTTTAGGCGTGAAAAATACATTCCCCGCGGTGGACCTGATGGTGGTGATGGCGGAGATGGTGGGAATATTTACCTCAAAGCTGATTTAAATATCAATACTTTGGTTGACTTTCGCATGCAACGTAGTTTTCGCGCAGAATCTGGTGAAAATGGTCGCGGTCGCAATCGCACCGGCAGCAGTGGAGTAGATTTATTTATTCCAGTACCGGTTGGGACTAGGGTTAAAGATATAGAATCCGGGGAATTAATAGGTGAATTGCTAACTCATGACCAAACTCTGTTAGTGGCCAAAGGTGGTTTTCACGGTATTGGGAATGCTAGATACAAAAGCAGTACCAATCGCGCTCCACGGCAATATTCACCAGGTACATCGGGTGATCAACGCAAATTGCATTTAGAACTTTTATTGCTGGCCAATGTGGGTTTATTAGGATTACCTAATGCTGGTAAATCCAGTCTAATCCGGCAAGTTTCCAATGCGCGCCCCAAAGTAGCCGATTATCCATTTACTACTCTACATCCTAAATTAGGCTTAGTGCGCTTGGGTCAAGATCGTAGTTTTGTGCTTGCTGACATTCCGGGCATAATCTCTGGAGCGGCAGCCGGCGCTGGCTTAGGTATCCAGTTTTTAAAACACATAACTCGCACCCAATTATTATTACATGTAATAGATGTGGCACCTGTAGACGGTAATACCCCAGAAATAGCACTAACCACCATAGAGCAGGAATTGGCTAGCTATGATGCGGAGCTAAGCACTAAAGAACGCTGGTTAGTTTTAAACAAAATTGACTTGGTAACCGCAGTAGAGTTGGAGAATATTCAAGCAGAATTAATTGCTAAGACTAAATGGACCGGTCCTGTATTTGCAATATCAGCACAGTCTAACCTTGGGACCTCAGAACTTATGCAAGCGCTAATGCAACGTTTGGAAGCCATAAATGCCCCTGTATCGATGGCTACAGACCCCACTATTGCTGGTGAACCTGAACCAAATATTGCCTTATACCCCAGTTCTGCGTGGCAACCGGTAAATGAATAAGGCCATACAACTAACCAAACCCATGGTAAATCGGGCGCAAATTCAGACTACCAAACGTTGGGTAATTAAGATCGGTAGTGCTCTGTTGACCGAAGATGGCAATGGTCTAAAACAGGATACTCTGGCCATCTGGGTTGCGCAAATGGCCGATTTGATTAAAGCCGGCATAGAATTGGTGATTGTATCCTCCGGCGCAGTTGCCGAAGGCATGAGTCGCATGGGCTGGCGCACGCGTCCTGATACTTTACATCAGTTGCAGGCCGCGGCAGCTATCGGTCAAATGGGACTAATTCGCGCTTACGAGGTATGTTTCCAAGTTCATGGACGGCATACTGCTCAAATTTTACTTACCAGGGATGATCTTACTAATAGAATTAGATATTTAAATGCTCGAAGTACTCTTAAAACTCTTATTGATTTAGGTGTAGTACCAATAGTCAATGAAAATGATACGGTGGCGACTGATGAACTGCGTTTTGGTGATAATGATACCCTGGGTGCTCTAATTGCCAACTTGATAGAGGCTGATGTGTTGGTATTACTTACCGATCAAGATGGCTTATTTGAGCAAGACCCTAGAATTAATCCAGATTCTTGTATTATTTCCAGTACTAGGGTAGATGATCTAAAACTGGATGCCTGTGCTGGTGGCAGTGTCACTGGTTTGGGACGCGGTGGTATGATTACAAAAATTCGAGCAGCGCGTCTGGCAGCACGCTCTGGCACCGCAACTGTTATTGCACCGGGGCGGGGTCAAGATGTGTTGCGCCGGATTCAGCGTGGGGAGCCGGTAGGTACGCTGATAACCGCTATTCAAGGTCCCCAAGCGGCGCGCAAACGCTGGTTAGCTGGGCATTTACAACCTCATGGTCAAATTGTAATTGATGCCGGAGCGGTCAAACGTCTCCGCGAAACTGGCAGCAGCCTATTGGCAGTTGGAGTTAAAGAGGTTAAGGGTAATTTCCAACGTGGTGAGGTGGTTATTTGTCTAGATGAACAGGGTAAGGAGGTGGCTCGAGGATTAATAAACTATAATTCTCAAGAAACTATGCTGATAATGGGCCAAAATACCGTCAAGATCCGGGCTATATTGGGCTACTTAGACCAAGAGGAATTGATACATCGGGATAATCTGGTTTTAGCATGAGTTTTGCCGCAAGTGTATGGTCGATTGGTGAATTAAGGATATTTTCAACGGCGTTCCCACGCTGGAGCATGGGAACAATCAATAATATCGACTTGGTTATTTGGTACACATCACATCTATACAATATGTAGTTGCGGTGGTACGTATGTCAACACGTCCTAGGCAGCCACATAAAGCCCTAATTTTCTTGCAACTAGATTTAGTTTATTGTACTTAGCTTTAAGTTCCTAAAGCAGGTTTTGGGTACATGACAACCGCACCATCTTATAATTAAAATAGTTAAAATACACGTTTGCTGCAAGGTTATAGCAGTCAAATGCTTGAAAGTATCGATCTTGCAATTTTTTTGATGCGGTTGCCTTGGTGTTGGGTACTTTAGTCTGGCAATTCCTCCAGCAAGCTGGCTAAATCGTCAGCATGCTCCTCTTCCATGGCCAGAATGCCCTCCAGCATACGGCGTGTGGTAATGTCCTTGTCCCCTAGGTACCGAATCATTTCCCCATAACTGTCAATGGCAATACGTTCTGCTATCAGATCTTCGCGAATCATGTCTTTTAGGTCTTTGCCTTCTGCGTATTCAGCATGACTGCGGGCAGTTAGGCTATCGGGATTAAAATCTGGTTCGCCCTTAAGCTGCACGATACGTGCGGCGATTTCATCCGCATGCCCCTGTTCTTCATTGGCATGTTGCAGAAATTCTTGTGCTACTGCATCCGCATTGATTCCAGCTGCCATGAAGTAATGGCGTCGATAGCGTAATATACACACAATTTCCGTAGCCAAGGCGGCATTCAACAGCTTAATCACGGTTTCACGCTCAGCTTTATAGCCAGCTGTGACCGCTCCATCTTCGATATGTTGCCGAGCACGCTCACGTAAAGATTTGATATCAGATAAAAACTCACCTTCTGTCCCAGGTTTATTTTTGCGCATGGCTAGATCTCCATTAGCATGATTTTTAGCGAATGACTGTATTATGTTGGAAATAGTTAAGTTATCACAAAACGTCTTTGTGGGGATATGCTCCAGCATCCCTACAATAAAACCAGATTGACCCCATACGCCAGCTTAAGCAACGTAGCTAAGGCACTATACATTGATCGTTCCCACGCTCCAGCGTTACCCACAAAAAATACTCATGATAATTCTATATACCAACACACCCTAGATGCTTCCTCCACCCGCCATTATGCTGAGGCAGGTTGGAGTATCTTGGATTAGCTGTTGCTAATTCCTACTTAGATCTATGGGGTAACGGCCTCTGGAGCTGGTTCCGGAATTTTATCTAAAGTTGGCTCACACACTCCATTTACCAGATCATTGATCAAGACGATCATGTCGGAAAATTGTGCAGTGTTTAGGATATGCTTGGAATACGGAGCGCTAGCGATATCCTGTAATTGCTTAGGGTTGGCCTTGCCCACACCAACTGCAAAAATTTCCGTACCCTGTTTGCGAGCATTTGCAGCTTCCAAGGCTGGGGATCCGGTGCCATCTGGATACTGTGTACCATCGGTAAATAAAATCAATGCCCTAGCCACGTTAGGACGCCCTTTGGTAATCAGTTCTTGTTGACTTAAGGCAATGCCTTCTTGGATATCGGTATTGCCAGCTTGATAGACTATATTGTCAATTGCCGTGGCAATGGCGGCTGAGTCTGCGGTTAAACCAATTTCTATTTTACCGCGATCTTGAGAAGAAAATTGGGTTATTCCTAACTGAGGGCCACCAGTGTGGACGTCCAGGACGCCAAGTATGCTTCTTGCAAAATCTTTTACATAGGCAAAGTTACTAGCTCCAATGCTGCCTGAGGAATCTAACACAAGCATTATGTCAACAGCCTTGTTACATTTTTTGGAAAATATGGCCGTTACCTCACGCGTAGCATCCATAGTTACAGAACATGTGCCGATGCCTGTGCAGTCGCCATCCCATCCCACAAATGCTGATCCTGTGTCTGGAGTGGCTGTCAAAGTAACCAGTTCCGAATTTGGGTAGGCTTTGGTACATACATCGCCGCAATCAACGTCGGCTGCTGTTGAGCGTACTGCACCTGTACCATCACCGGTTTTCAGCACGGTTAACACATTTGGATGTACAAAAGTTGCGATTACCCGTTTAACACCAGTAACATTTTGCAATTGACAGCTATTACCCGTGCAGTCGCCACTAAATTCCGCAAACTTATATCCAGGCTCAGCAGTAGCGGTACATACTCCATCTGTTCCATGGCGTATAAATTCAGGATCGCAGGTAACAGTTCCGGCGTCTGGTGGCACTATTTCGATAGCAACTGGATAAATTCTAGTAAAGGTGGCAATACAAACCTTGTCTTGATCCATAGTAACTTGACCATCAACGCAATCCGGATCGCCAGACCAACCATCGAATATGCTATCTTCGCCTGCTTTAGCCACCAGTTCGGTTTCTAATCCATGTGCATACACAGCATTTCTATCGGCCGTAAAGATCTCACCGGCGCCACTACCGTCAATCTCTAAAGTTAAGCGCCGCATTTGGGTAAAATTGGCAGCTACAGTCATATTGGTAGTAACATTGGTTAATGTGAGTACTCCATCATGATAGTTCAACTCAGATTCGCTGTTTAACACATAGCCAGGATTGGGAACAGCTTTGCACTCGCTGGTACCACCATAAAATACCGGATTGGGTGCACAAACTAGGCTACCACCGGCTTCTGGTGTAACCTTAGTGCTTATAAACAGCGGGATTGGGAAAAAATTGGCGATGCAGTTTCGATTAGCGATCATGGTTACATGACCATCAGCACAATCCGGATCGCCGGTCCAGCCACCGAATACGTTACCAATGGCAGGGGTAGCAGTTATCACAACTTGGGTACCCATAATGTAATCTTGGGAGCCAGTTGGTGAGGTAAAACCTAGACCACTAGCTGCCATTTCCAATATCTTTAATCGTGGGTAAATACTATAATGGTATGTATCTGGTTCTGGCG
>JXSN01000317.1 GCA_001276605.1 Achromatium sp. WMS2 | reverse complement strand
TGGCGGTCTTCTGGCGTGACCATGGTGTGAGTTAGCCGATCTACTATATGGATTTGAAAATATAGGTATTCAATTATCACGGTCAAGCGCTGTTTATCATCTTGATAGGTAAAGTGTTGATTGTGTAATTTGATGGCATGGTCTTTAGCAATGCGCCAAGCGTTAAAAGCAAGGGCGCTGGCGGTCGCTTGCGGACTTTTATCGGTTATTTCGTTGTGCCAATGATTTTTGAGATGGATAGCCATAATCTATACTGTATCGTACAATTGGGTTGGTAAAAGTTTATAATACCATCCTGAAGTCGAGATAGTATAATGTGTGAGGGTATTATAGTAATCAGTAACCCTAGTTAGCGCATCTTATCACGGCAAGGATGTTGCTTTCCGCTGTCTATTGCCTAGCGATGGAAAAAGATTGCATTTGGAGAGGTGCCAGAGTGGCCGAATGGGCTTGACTCGAAATCAAGAGATCCTTTACTGGATCCCAGGGTTCGAATCCCTGCCTCTCCGCCAACACCAAGTTCAATGAGCTATGCTTGGCTCTTTTAGGAATTATTTCCACCAGCCATATAATCGCATAAGATTTAAAGCCTTAGTATTGTTAGAATTAAGAATATAGGCTGGTTTGGTTCCCCACTTCTGCCTGCTACCTGTTGCGATCTATACCTGTTGATAAGCCACAGGGCCATGGAGATATCGAGCCATAGCCCGCGATCTTGAAAGTATTTACTGGGCAGCTAATGGTCGAAATGGCTCAGTAACGACAAAGTGATCCGCAGCATTGCCAGCGTAAATTTTACCACCAACCAAAGTAAGCTTCTTAACCTTAGCGCCCGCTGTAAAATCCAATGTAGATAACGGTATCCAAAACACATTGGGACTTAATGCTGAGTCAAAATAATAGACTTTATTCTTGTTGTCAGCTATGGTACGCCAAAAAGTATTAGAAATATTGGGTTTTCCAGGGTAAGGTGGCAAATCCATAGGTACAGATACCGCGCGAATAACACTCAAAGCGATAGCTAGAGCGCGGTTGTTATCTGCTACCGGGGGTATTTCTGCAATAAACATAGAAGTACGCACAAATCGATCGGCAGCCCTAGCTGTGCCGGGAACAAAACTATTGCCTACGTCTTGCCAATATTTGTTAATAGCTAATTGTTGTGAAAACACTGGGGAATTTGTCATTACCTGATATTTTGGATCATGATGAATAACTAACTTGCCATCAATATATTGGAGAATAGCTGAATCACCGCTAGCATCAGATATAGCTAGGTGCAAGGTGCTCTTGCGGCCATTGGGCATTAATGGCGCAACTACCTGTAAAGAATTGCCACTTAAATCTGCTACAGCTTGATTTACCGTAGCATAATTATCTAATACGTACTGGGCCCATAAGGATATGGACAAATGCGGTCTGCTGATATCTACTGCTCCGTAGTCGGATTCAGCCAAATATAATAGATTTGCCGCTAAACCTTGCTCATTCATACCATCAGTAGTTACTAAATCACCCATATTAGCCATACCACCCGATACGATGATACTACCGTATTTAGAAGTCCAGCGCAGGCTATTCGTCCCCGCGGCACCATCACGTTGCATCCCTCTAGGAAATAACCAAATGTTGGATAGAGGGTCTTCTTGCCAATCCATACTGCGAGCTGTTATAACAATTCCGCTTTCAACGGTGCCTTTGTACACCAACCGAGTGCAAGCAGTAGCGGATGTATTTAACCCCATGGCCAATATCAAATTTAAAGCTGTAAACTGTAAAATTTTTTTCATATTGGTATAAAACCTCAATTATTCATTTTTTTCTTCTGATAAAACGTAACTACCTATCACGGAATTCAGTGACCATGCGGTCATGTAAAATCAACACTGGTTCCGTTAGTTGAGTAAGGCAATAGTTTCAAGTTTTAATTGCAGCCTGTAAAATGCCCAGTATTTTGTCAATTTCAGACAAGTAGTATTCTCGCAAATCAATCTCGAC
>JXSN01000316.1 GCA_001276605.1 Achromatium sp. WMS2 | reverse complement strand
TTGATAAAATTATTATTTATATAAATAAGATGGCATCGCAACTTCGAGTACTAGACTCAAATTGCTAGTTAGGTTTATAATAATCGATAATGGGTTATTTATTTGCAATCATTATTATAAAATTAGTCTATGCTAGGATAATAGGAAATAGTCTTAAAGTCTTACCTTAGGATCAGAGTAGATGCAATTCAGTGAAACCTGGCTCAGGAAATTAGTTAACTTGGATGTTGATACCGCCACTTTAGCCCATCAGCTAAGTATGGCTGGTTTAGAGGTAGGATCGGTAAGTCCTGTGGCAGGGGCCTTTACCAAGGTGGTTGTTGGTAGGGTACAATCTCTGACACCCCATCCTGGTGCCGACAAATTGCGGGTTTGTCAGGTAGCGATTACCGATGATTCCAACCAACTGCTGCAAATAATTTGCGGAGCATCTAATGTGGCCGTGGACCAATGTGTAGCAGTTGCCACTATCGGAGCTGAATTACCAGATGGTATGCGCATCAAGCGAGCTAAACTAAGGGGTATAGAATCCTTTGGTATGATTTGTTCAGCATCGGAATTGGGATTGGAGGATAAATCCTCTGGTATCATGGTATTGCCAGCTGATGCCCCCCTAGGACAGGATTTACGCCAGTACTTAGACCTAGACGATAATATAATAGAAGTGGATTTAACACCGGATCGTGGAGATTGCTTATCCGTAACCGGTATAGCGCGAGAACTGGGGGCCATCAACCGGGCAGCCACGTTGTCAGTACCGATTAAACCGCAACAATTGGTGTTAGAAGATGCATATCCGGTACAAGTCCAGGATCCGGAGGGCTGTCCCCGTTACGTATGCAGGATTATTCGTAACCTAAATTCCAATGCTGTCACCCCCCTATGGATGCAGGAGCGGTTACGCCGCAGCGGAGTACGCTCCATAAGCCCAGTGGTAGACGTAACCAATTATGTGATGCTCGAGCTTGGGCAGCCTATGCACGGCTTTGATCTAGCAACTTTAGATCAACATATTGAAGTGCGCATGGCCAAGCCCGGAGAACAATTGCTGCTGCTTGATGGGCGAACCGTTGATTTGACAGCTAACACTCTATTGATAGCTGATGCTAGCAAACCTTTGGCACTGGCTGGAATCATGGGTGGTGAAGCATCTGCTGTCACTGCTAATACTACAGAAGTATTGCTGGAAAGCGCTTTTTTTCAACCAAAGTGCATCATTGGTAAAGCACGTCACTATGCGGCTATGACAGACTCTGCATATCGCTTTGAGCGCGGTGTTGATCCCCAATTACAGGTATTAGCCATGGAGCGGGCCACTGAACTGCTGCTAGCCATAGCCGGTGGTAATCCGGGGCCGGTGGTAGAAGTGGCACACTGTGAGTATCTGCCAAGCCCCACGACTATAATCCTACGCCGCAAAAGTTTAAATAGGCTATTGGGGATGTCGATTGCAGATGTCACGGTTATGGATATTTTGCAAAGATTATCTATGCAACCAGAACCTATGGATGATGGTTGGAAGGTAATAGCCCCAAGTGCGCGGTTTGATATCCAAGGTGAGGTCGACTTAATTGCTGATGTTGCTCGCATCAATGGATATGGAGCTATACCTTTTAAACAGGCTGTTGTCACAACGTCCTTAGAAGATGTGCCAGAAGCCGCCTTTGATCTGGAACGTGCCAAGGATATTTTGGTAAATCGTGGTTACCAGGAAGTTATAACCTACAGCTTCGTAAGTGCAGAAATTCAAGACTTGTTTACAACAGGAGAGGTAGGCGCAAAAAGACTAGCTAACCCATTATCTAAGGAACTGGCGGTGATGCGCCCTGGCCTTTGCTTCTTATCGCGTAAATCAAAATTGCCAAAACCAGACAGCTTTACCTGCTGGCCATCTTCCAAAGACACGCGAATTCGCTCAAAAAACAGTTCTACCATATCCTTGGATTCGCGCTTGTTCAATCCGAGCTTATCAAATAAATGCTCGGCTATGTCAGCTTTAGTC
>JXSN01000315.1 GCA_001276605.1 Achromatium sp. WMS2 | reverse complement strand
GGCTGATTATATAGTAGTTTTAGGGGGAGGCGTTATAGATCATTCGCCAGAATATGCTGGTGCAACAGTTTTGACTACTGATCCACTAAAACGCGTAGATTACGCTATAGATTTACATCAACGTTTGGGACTGCCTATAATTTTTTCTGGTGGAACCTCAGATAAACCTGGCCATGGTCTATCTGAAGGTGATGCATCTAAACAATATTGCTTGAAACGCGGTTTAGACCCTAAAATGCTATTGGTAGAGAGTAGCAGCAGAACCACGGAACAAAATATATCTGAAATAAAACGGTTATTTGCACCTAAGCAGGTAATTTTGGTTACATCTGCATTTCACATGCTTCGGGCCAACACAATATTCAATTACAACGGCATCAAGACCATACCAGCACCTACCGATTACAAGAGTAAAGGCGCAGGTTATGAATTATTGGATTTTTACCCATTATCCTATAATTTATCCATTTCCTCTTTGGCCTTTAAGGAATACGTTGGATTACTGTTTTATACACTCAAAAGCCTACTAAACTAATCTCCTAAACAGCACTAACTGGTAAGTTTTTACCCACCATATTGTGCCAGTATTCAAGAATTTGCTGGATATAACCCAATAATTGCAATACATATACGGAACGGGTTTGAATTTATGCTCTAAGGCTAAGGCTCTGCTGTTGCTGATAGAAAACCATACTCTAAACGGTAAACATAATCCATGCGTGCTGCAATATTTAGATCGTGAGTTACCACAACTAGGCTAGTGCCAATTTCAGTGTTTACCTTTAGCATTAAGTCGTAGACTTGCTCCGCCGTGCGCTTATCCAAATTGCCAGTTGGCTCATCGGCTAAAACGCAGGCTGGGCGGTGTACTAGCGCACGTGCGATGGCCGTACGCTGGCGTTCACCACCTGATAATTGGGCTGGTTTATGCTGCAAGCGTTGCTCTAAGCCCATAAGCTTTAGCACTTCAGTTGCTTGCTGTTTTGCTTGTTGCGTTTTTACACCATTAATAAGCAATGGCATGGCAACATTTTCTAATGCGGTGAGTTCTTGTAGTAAATGATGAAACTGGTATACAAAACCTAGGTTTTGGCCACGTAATCGACCCTGTGCGGCTCTTTTCATATTATTAATGTCACTACCGCATAATAATACTTTGCCAGCACTAGGTTTGTCCAAACCACCCAAACAGTGTAATAACGTGCTTTTACCAGAGCCAGATGCACCTACGATGGCAATTAGTTGTCCTCTAGTTATTTTTAGATTGATGTGCTGAAGTATGTCTAAGGCTACTCCGCCTTGATAGAAGGTTTTGGAGAGGCTTTGGGCCTCAATGACAATATTGGCCTTGTCCCCATTATCAACTTGTGATGTGACTAATTCATTCATAGCGTAAGGCTTCGGCTGGATTTACTTTAGAGGCGCGCCAAGCGGGATAAATAGTAGCAAGCAAGGACATCAAAAAAGCACTACTACTGACTAATGCTACATCTTTCCAGTAAAGATCAGAGGGTAAGCGGCTGATATAGTATACACTGGGATCTAGAAAACGAATATGTAGTGCGTTTTCAATACTTGCCACTACTGTTTCAACATTAAGGGCCATGATTACACCCAGTACGGAGCCGAGGATACCGCCGAAAAAGCCAATTACTATACCCTGCACGATAAATACCCACATAATGCTTTTGGGACTAGCCCCTAAAGTAAGTAAAATGGCTATATCACTCTGTTTGTCAG
This sequence comes from Achromatium sp. WMS2, assembly GCA_001276605.1. Lineage (GTDB taxonomy): Bacteria > Pseudomonadota > Gammaproteobacteria > Chromatiales > Chromatiaceae > WMS2. Next base: position 267 of record JXSN01000315.1, on the reverse strand, counting down.
TTACTACCATGACCAGCGCGGACACAATGTTGAAGGTTGCCACTGCGACTATTAGGAACAGGATAATGCTCATCATACGTTTTTCGGTTTGCAAAGCGCGGAAAAAATTACGATGCTCCTGAGTCCAATCTCGAACGCGGTAATAACCACCTAAGGACATGGCTAATTCTCTAGATATTTCAGGTGCTAACCACATATCATCTAGTTTTAGGCGTACCCCGGAGACGCCATCGGCAAAGCGCAAGAGTTTGCCAGCATCAGTAATAT
>JXSN01000314.1 GCA_001276605.1 Achromatium sp. WMS2 | reverse complement strand
GGCAGTAAATACATGCAACCCGGCAAACAGTGGCGTACTAGCAACAAATTTTCCATCTGGCCCCACCGGATTATACACTGGCAAATTATACCGCAAACCCACCTGATAATCCTCCAAACCATGACCAGGGGCTGTATGTACTGCACCCGTACCAGTGGTTATGGTCACATGCTCACCTAAAATAACTGGCACCTGCCGGTCCAAAAATGGATGTTGTAACTGCAAACCTTCCAGCTCTTTGCCATGTACATTGCTTAATACTTCATAATGCTCGATATTCCAGCGGGCCATAGCCTCACACAGCAATGCCTGAGCTAGCACGTAATGTTGTAACTCAAGACTATCCGGAGCACGGCATTGCACTATGACATAATCTAGGCTCGGGTTAAGTGCTACTGCTTGATTAGCCGGTAATGTCCAAGGAGTAGTAGTCCAAATTACCACAGATACAGATTCAACGTTATGCTGAGCTGTTTCTGGGCCAAAACGCCTAAGCAGATCGGCAATATCTATAACCGGAAAGCAAACATCAATACTGATGGAATCGCGATTCTCGTATTCAACCTCGGCTTCAGCAAGTGCAGAACTGCAATCTATACACCAATGTACTGGTTTTTCACCCTTTACCAAATGGCCATTGGCAATAATACGCCCAAAGGCCCTGATACTATCGGCCTCAAACTTAAAATCCATAGTCAAATATGGATTATCCCAATCACCTAATACACCCAAACGCTGAAAATCAGCCTTTTGTTGGGCTACCTGTTCCGAGGCGTAATTGCGACAAGCCTGGCGAAATTCGCTAGGACTAACCTTAGCACCGGGTTTCCCTACTTTTTTTTCAACTTTAAGTTCAATTGGCAATCCATGACAATCCCAACCTGGCACATAAGGTGCATCAAAGCCATCTAAAGTCCGGCTTTTGACGATGATATCCTTGAGTATTTTGTTGACAGCGTGCCCCACATGAATATGCCCATTGGCATAAGGCGGCCCATCGTGCAAAATAAATTTAGGTTTACCTCTGCTGTGATTGCGGATTTTTTTATATAAATCAAGATCCTTCCAACGTTTGAGCATCATAGGCTCACGTTGCGGTAAATTCGCCTTCATCGGGAAAGCGGTATTGGGTAAGTTTAAAGTATCCTTATAGTCATTCATAAAATTTTAGTCCTCTAGGGTGTGTTGACACATAATATTACTATGGATATGTTCTTGTGGGGACGCTCCAACATCCCCACACCAACCAAACCTTATCGTTCCCATACTCCAGCATCCTCATCAAAATAACACTCAATCGCACCCACCCATATTTACCTACCCCGCTTTAAATCCTCAAGTCCCTTCATCAAATCATCCAAACGCATATCATAAGCCAACTCTGCTATAAAACCAGCAAATTGGGGAAAATTTTGCATAAGCTCCTTAGACCTAGCCAATATCTCCTCCACATCCCCAGCTTCAGCAAACTCCAATAACTCATCTAATGTCTCTGCTTCTGGATATTCTACAAGCTGTACCGCAGCCGGCACTGTAGGCACCTCAGGCTTGGCATAAATCCAAGATATTTTAAGCAAACCGGCTAAAGCTGTCAGCAAACTATGCGGATACAGCGGTTTAGGTAAAAATAGATCAGCCCCCAAACGCAAACTAGACTCACGATCATCCTGACCCACACTTGCCGTATGGACTATTATCTTGAGGTCCGAATACTTAGGATTAGAACGCAGTTGGCGAATTAGCTCATAACCATCCATAACTGGCATACGCACATCCGCTATAACAATATCAGGACCATGAGCTTCAACCATACGCAATCCTACAGCCCCATTTTCTGCCTCATACATCTCAAATCCCAATGGTTCAAGCATATCAATAATTAAAGATCGATTATATGCAGTATCATCTACTACTAGCACTTTAGGAGCAGTTCCAGCAACCCCAACGATGAGTTCAGGTGCAGTTGCAGCAACTGTTGGCACCTCCCGATCTGCCAACACCGTAAGCCACAAATCA
>JXSN01000313.1 GCA_001276605.1 Achromatium sp. WMS2 | reverse complement strand
TGTCCAAGATGTAATTGGGCTAATTTTGCATAATAATTAACTGAATACTCTATATGTTCGCGCTCTTTAGCTGTTAATGCACGAATTTGACGTGCCGGACTTCCTAACCACAAATAGCCCCCTGGTAAACGCTTATTTGGCGGGACTAAAGCCCCAGCTCCGATCTGGGTGTATGGTTCTATTACCACTCCATCTAGTATGCAAGCACCAATGCCGATTAAACAGTTATTCCCTATTTCGCAGCCATGCAACACAGCATGATGCCCTATTATAACCTCATCACCCACAACAAGGGGATATCCACCTGGAAAAAACTTACTATCGTGGGTAACATGAAGTACTGAGCCGTCTTGAATATTGGATGCTCGCCCTATGCGGATATGGTGAATATCACCACGAATCACAGCCATAGGCCATACCGAACTATTTGGTCCTATAACCACGTCACCAATGACTAGTGCTGTGGGATCAACCCAAACACTGGAGTCTATTTGAGGAATTTTATCACTAAATACTCTGATATTATTCATCTACATTATTTCCTGATACAAACTCAAAAATACGCCAAAGATGTTGATTCTAGATAACTATTTTGCTTCCTGCGACCAATGCAATTGATTGCAGTGGATACAAGACCTACTTGCAATAATTAGCAGGTATTTAACGAAATTTATTAATTGTCACTGATTGCAAGCGACGCTTGATGTTGTTTACCGTATAGTGTAGCATATAGGCCACCTTCTTGTAATAATTGATTATGGCTACCATCTTCGGCAATTTGACCATTCTCGAACACCAGTACTCGATCAGCCTGCCGTACTGCACTTAACCGATGCGCCACTATAATGGTAGTGCGTTCTTGTAAAAAGCTTCGTAGAGCCAGGTGCAAGTTATTTTCTGTTGCCGTATCCAGAGCTGATGTGGCCTCATCTAATATTACTACTTTAGGGTCTGTTAGCAACATTCTGGCAATGGCTAAACGTTGACGTTCACCACCAGATAACCGAACCCCATTGTGACCCAGCATAGATTCTAGGCCTGCAGGCAGAGCGGTTATGACCTCTTGCAATTGAGCAATTGCCAATGCTTCCCATAGTTTAGTATCGGTTATGGCACGCCCCAGGGTGAGATTCATACGTACCGTATCTTGAAATAATATTGGATGTTGCAATACCGTGGCAACATTATCACGTACTATGTCCATACCAATCCTACTTATAGGAACACCTTGGTAGCAGACTTGACCTTGGGATGGGGTATATAAACCCAAGAGTATTTGCACAAATGTTGTTTTACCACCACCACTAGCGCCGACTAAAGCTACCTTTTGTCCAGGTGCAATAGATAAGGATAAATCATTTAATATTAAAGGACCATTATTATAGGAAAAACTAAGATTGGTTACCTGTATTGATACAGTAGTTTGATTTAAAAAGGGATTCTCTAGATGCGGATACTCGGGTTCTAGTTGTATCCGAATTAGGTCATTGATGCGATCCAAGGCGGCTTTAGCGCCACTCCAAGTATATTGAATATTCAGGACTTCTTGCACTGGTCCCATCATAAACCAGAGGTAGGCAAATACGGCCAACATCTGACCAATACTTAGTCCAGAGTAAACCACCATAAACATAGAAAAAGCACGAAAAATGTCAAAACCAAAGAGAAACACTAAAAACTCGATAATCCAGTTTTTAAAATTTGACAGAATATGCTAGAATAAGTTAGCTCGAAAACAGGGGAAATTCCCGTGTTTTTTATCGCCCCATTACCATTCATTGAAACACATATTGATGCACTGAATATGGAGATTCAAGCTCAGTTACCAGGGCGAAAATTAACACTCGATAATCCAGTTTTTAAAATTTGACAGAATATGCTAGAATAAGTTAGCTCGAAAACAGGAGAAATTCCCGTGTTTTTTATCGCCCCATTACCATTCATTGAAACACATATTGATGCACTGAATATGGAGATTCAAGCTCAGTTACCAGGGCGAAAATTAACAATAACTCAACA
>JXSN01000312.1 GCA_001276605.1 Achromatium sp. WMS2 | reverse complement strand
AACGATGAGTTCAGGTGCAGTTGCAGCAACTGTTGGCACCTCCCGATCTGCCAACACCGTAAGCCACAAATCAAACCACAAGGTAGTCCCATGCGCACGTTCAGGATGCTGTATATTCATATTTACGGTTGAATACCATTCACCATCAGCACAACGACTGGATAACTCCAAATTACCGCCCACTACTTTCAATAATATTAGCACTTCTCCAATAGGTTGATCCATCGGCAAATCCTTGCTTTAAAATATGTGCATATCCCAAAATACCATTCAGCGGGGTACGCAATTCATGGCTCATATTAGAAATAAACAGGCTTTTAGTCTGACTAGCATTTTTAGCTAAGATTAAAGCATTCTCAAGCTCAGTAGTCCGCAACTGAATTTGCTCTTCTAGCGATACCTGATATTGCTCCAAAGTCATGATTTTATCTTGAATAGAATCGCGCATTGCCGCTATAGCCATGGCCAAACAGCCCACTTCATCGCGCGTAATCGGATCTATTTTAGCCAACAAATCACCACCGGCAATGCGTTCAGTCACAACTTGCAAACAAATTATAGGCTTAACCAGGACCTGCCACAATAGCAAATATAGCAATCCCATGCAGAATATTGTAATTAAAGTTGCCATGGTAGCAGTATACAACAATATTTGATTAACTTTACTACTAGTATGCTTACCATCAAAACCGATACAAATAGTTCCCAAGTAAATATTATGCTCGTCGTACACTGGAATAAAACTAGTATACAAAGAATTGACAAAAATTCCCTGCTGTTTATCAAGCGCCAATTTAGCCAAATTATCGTCCAATATCGAAACACCTAGCATCCTAGGATCATTGTGACCACCTACAATACCATTGACATCAACTATGGCAATATGTGTTACCCCAGAATCCTTATAAATATTATACAACTCTATAGCTTTAATAGATTGTACCCGGCGAATCCATTCCAAGTAACTAGAAGTTTTATGCAAAAAACGCATATCTTTGATGATAGGATAGACAATAGCGCGGGCTTGAGCATCAACCGCTACCAATAAAACTTTTTCCAGCTGCCTACTCTGTAACCAAGCCATACTACCTAATAGTGGTATTAGAATAACACCAATAAGTAAAGATACTTTGGTCCTAAGGTTAAAATGTAAATTTGCTAACAATGCTAGTGTTCCCAATTACCTTTACGACTGGGCCCCTGAGCCATCACTGATTCAACCTGCTGCATGGCTTGCTCCAAAGACTCACCAATAGGAGCATCATATAAAATCTCACTAAATGCCCTGGACAATATTAAACTTATTTGTGCAAATTCTGGAATACCAGATTGCAATGGATTAACCTATTGGAGAAGTGCTAATATTATTGAAAGTAGTGGGCGGCACTTATTAAATTTAATCAACGAAATTTTGGATGTTGCTAGGATAGAAGCTGGTAAGATGACTCTAAATCCCAGTCCCACGCAACTCAAGGAGTTGTTACAGGATGTTTTGGCTATCGTAGAAATTAAGGCGGATGAGCGTAATTTGTCGGTGTTTAAGGAGTTGGGTAATCTGCCTGATATTGTAGTTGTAGATAAACAACGATTGCGTCAAATATTATTTAATATTTTAGGCAATGCGGTTAAATTTACGGAATCTGGGAGTGTAGGATTACAGGTTTATCCGGTAGAAGTGCAGTCTAATAGACAACTGTTGCGGTTTGTTATTTGGGATAGTGGTTTAGGGATTCCAGGGGATAAAATACATCAGGTGTTTAATCCTTTTGAGCAAATACCGGGGCGGGCATTGCATGTTGAAGGTACTGGTTTAGGGTTGTCCATATGTAAAGCAATGTTAGAAATCATGGGCGGTAATTTGGAGTTATCCAGTCGTTGTGCTGATGGTGAATGGTATTCAACCGTAAATATGAATATACAGCATCCTGAACGTGCGCATGGGACTACCTTGTGGTTTGATTTGTGGCTTACGGTGTTGGCAGATCGGGAGGTGCCAACAGTTGCTGCAACTGCACCTGAACTCATCGTT
>JXSN01000311.1 GCA_001276605.1 Achromatium sp. WMS2 | reverse complement strand
TTTTGGATGCAAATCTGCCTTTGGATGAGATGATCACTATTACGGAAGATGACAAGGATACGTTGCGGTATAGCCGTTCCAGATTGCTTATTGGCAAGGCGACTTTATCTAGGGAAAACATGCTCCGGGTGGCACTTATGTCCTCTGATAATCGCGCAGCCCACGCTTTAGGTCGTACTGCATTCCCCGGTGGAATACCGGAATTTGTCAGGGCTATGAATGCTAAAGCCCAGAGTTTGGGGATGACTAATTCCACTTTTGCTGATCCTACTGGTTTATTTGCTGAAAACGTATCTACGGCGACTGATTTAAGTAAGATGGTGCGAGCAGCAAGTCAATACCAGCTTATTCGCGAGATAACCTCCACCGGAGATGTTATGCTTGAACCCCATCCAGGTAAAAAGCCATTACAATATGTAAATACTAATAGGTTGGTGCGCTCAAGACAATCGGTATGGAATATTAATTTGAGCAAAACTGGATACATTAGAGAGGCTGGAAAATGCTTAGTGATGGAAGCAACGTTACCAAGTGGGGTTTACGATTTCGTGTTTCTGAATGGTCCTAATCAAAGTGCGCCTTTTACAGACGCGGAGCGGTTGCGAAAATGGCTAGAAAAGCGGGCAGTAAGCGCTAATTAGAATGTTTAGACGCGTGTGAATGTACGCAATGGTGTGAACTGTAACTAAGAACAAACATGCTCAATATTGGGGGCTGGTTGCCCCCAAGTTAATTAGTTATTTTTTTAATAGCTGCATGGATTATAATTATGACAAATACGCTTAAACATTTTACTTGGAAACAGTAGTTGGATACAGCAACTGGGACCAACATTAGTTCTCTGAACGGATTGCAGCCGATTGGTATAGTTAACTCTTGTTTTAAGCAAAAATTCGGTATTCCACGCCAGCCGGGATTAATACCAGAAGCAACGGCCAGTTTAGAATTATTACCGCCATTTAACCGCAAGGAGGCAATACGAGGTTTAGAGGGTTTTAGTCACCTATGGTTGCTGTTTTGGTTTCATAAGATAAAATCTGGGCATTGGCATCCGACAGTGCGACCGCCGCGCCTTGGGGGCAAGCAACGAGTAGGGGTTTTTGCTAGTCGTTCACCATTTCGGCCTAATCCCATAGGCTTATCGGTGGTTCGGCTATTGGGATGGTCTGAGGACGGTGGGCGTTTAGCCCTGCATTTAGGTGGCGTAGATATTTTGGATGCTACCCCCGTATTGGATATTAAGCCCTATATACCTTACGCTGATATGGTTTCTGGCGCTAGCGGAGGTTTTACTGACTTATATCAACAAAATATTGTAAATGTGGTTTATAGCAGTGAAGCTATCAATTTTTTGTGTAGTATTGATGGATTAGAAGCAGTAAGACTACGCAACTTGATTACTGGGATATTGCAGCAAAATCCGCGTCCAGCATATTATGCAAGCTTAGGAGCGAAAAAGTTATTTGGCATTAAGCTTATGGCTTATGAATTTTACTGGCGACAAGATGCTTCGGATATTACTGTAGTTAAAATTAGCTCGATTCCATAAGTTAAGTACTGGAGTAGATCGTAGGGGTACGAGTTTTATTAGTACACATCACAGCCATATGGTTAGGTGGTTGCGATACTGCATATGTTAATACACCCCGGATTGGATTTTGAGTTAAAGTAAGTGTTTTTAGTAGATTAAGTATATGGAGAGCAAATTATGCTATGGTCACCGATATTTGCATCACTTGACGCGAATATAGTTTGGATTAAGACGGTTAATCTTCAAAGAACAGTTTATTTGGCGTTTTTATGTTTTTTAGCCTCTTGTTTTACGGTGCTAGCCGTTGGATGTAGTTCTGCAATGGGACGACTCTCTGATGATAGGGTAACCGGCACAAAGTCAGAAGCTTATCCGGTACAACAGGAAGTCGTCAACACAGAAGGAACCAATCTTAATACGGCATTAGACGCATCCACCTTAGATCCTTGTCCAATAACGGCTACTGTTGCGAGATCAGTAAATCACCAGCCCCCAGAATCATTTG
>JXSN01000310.1 GCA_001276605.1 Achromatium sp. WMS2 | reverse complement strand
CCTGGGAATCAAGCGCGTGGTTATCGGATTGACTGCAAATAAATGCCCAGGTACATGCCGCATCCGCACCAACTCTCCGTCCATTGGCATATAAATTCGATGACTATCCCCCAAGTCCATGGTTAGGGTTATAAAAAATCCATTAACGAAGTGTCGACCCCATTCTTCATCTGCTCCCAATAGATCTGATAACAAATAGTGGCGATTCTTAGCCTGAAATAGTTGACCGTTGTTAATAGCCCCAAATTGGCTAATACTACCATCAACAGGACTTGCTAGGCGCTCTGGTCCAAGGCTAAATGGCCGCGTCTCCGGTCGCAAGCGCCGGTTAAAGAACTCCTGAAAATTGCGATATTGAGCAAGGTTGACCTCCAGGGCCTGGGTCATATCGACCCCATAGCGTGAAATAACTTGAGAAATAAGAAAATTTTTTACCCAACTTGATTGAGATAAAGCTAATCGATATGCGATGGCAGACAGGAATCTATGTGGTAATATATATTGTAAATCCACGTAAGGGCGAGCATACCACGGTAATAGCGCTTGATTCCAAGGCTCTGGTTTAGGAGGTGACGACATTGCGAGAAGTCCTAACTTAGCTGATCATTCAGAATTATTTGGAGATGGTGTGGTATAATGATTACGTACATAATTATCTAAAATTGCGGTAAATTCTTCTGCAATATTGGCACTTTTGAGGGTTGTAATCTTACGACCATCTATGTATACTGGTGCCGCTGGTTGTTCACCAGTACCTGGTAGACTAATTCCAATGTTGGCATGTTTACTTTCACCGGGACCGTTCACAATACAGCCCATTACGGCTACTTTTAGGGTTTCCACACCAGGGTACAGGGTACGCCAATTAGGCAGCGCTGCTCTGATATGGTCCTGAACATGCCTGGCTAAAGTTTGAAAGGCACTGCTAGTGGTACGTCCACAGCCAGGACATGCGGTCACTGACGGAGCAAAGTTGCGCAGTCCTAAACTTTGTAAAATATCTTGAGCTACAATTACTTCTTGAATACGTGTCCCACCAGGTTCCGGAGTTAATGAAATACGGATAGTGTCACCGATACCCTCCTGTAGTAAAATGGCTAACGCCGCTGTAGAGGCTACGATACCTTTGGTTCCCATACCGGCCTCAGTAAGTCCCAAATGTAGTGCATAATTACAACGCTGGGCTAGGGCGCGATAGATTACAATCAGATCTTGCACCCCGCTCATTTTACAGGATAACACTATCCGCCCTGGTTCCAAGCCTATAGCTTCGGCCTGTTGAGCACTATCTAGGGCCGATTGTAGGATGGCCTCGTGCATAATCGCCGCAGTAGTAAGTGGTAGCGCCGCGCTGGTATTTTGATCCATGAGGCGTGCGAGTAAATCTTGGTCTAAACTACCCCAATTAACTCCGATACGCACAGTTTTTTGATAACGACAGGCAAGTTCTATAATGGTGGCAAATTGGCTATCTTTCGTATTGCTACTACCAACGTTACCTGGATTGATACGATATTTAGCTAGCGCTTCAGCACAGGCTGGATGGGTGGTAAGTAATCGATGGCCATTAAAATGAAAATCTTACAGAAGCCGCAGAATATATAATCAGCTCAGCGCGCTGCGAAATCTAGACCACTTACAACCCAATTTTATACCTAAATCTAAGTTCAACTCATGTCAGTACAATCTATTTCCATACCCAGACCTCGCCGCTATACCATACCAGTCCGTATTGGCAAACTTAGCATAGGTGGCACCGCACCTATAGCTGTGCAATCGATGACCAATACTGATACCGCAGATATAACAGCAACTATCCAGCAAGTAATTGATTTGGTGCATGCCGGATCTGAAATGGTGCGCTTAACGGTTAATACCAACGCCGCCGCCGCAGCTATCCCGCATATTCGTGATGGTCTGCTAGCTTATAATATCGATGTCCCACTAATTGGCGATTTTCATTTTAATGGCCATCGATTACTTACCACCCATCCAGCCTGTGCTGAAGCGCTAGCTAAATATCGTATCAATCCAGGT
>JXSN01000309.1 GCA_001276605.1 Achromatium sp. WMS2 | reverse complement strand
TGGGATTGTAAATGTTCCGCCTTCCTAGCAGGCGAGACGCCCACACTCCCAGACGCGCTTCCCCCCTCTCCATCAATGGAGAGGGGGCAGGGTGAGGTCTATGGAGAGGAGCAGGGGCGAGGTAAGTAGTTACAGAAATTGATTTATTACCGTAACAACTGCTCGATGCTATCACAATCCAATATAGCCTCAGACCAGGTTTCCAATTGCTCCAAAGTGGCAGTATCCAGCTTGCAGATGGTGGCTTGTGACAACGAACCGAATTTTTTAGTAAGTTGGCGTTTGAGTAGGGCCGCCTGCCCTTCTGTCTTGCCAATTTCACGCCCTTCTGTCAAGCCAATCTCGCGCCCTTCTGTCAAGCCAATCTCGCGGCCTTGTTTAACCCCATCTTCTTTACCTGTTGCGTAGGATGACAGATTCATACTAGCTTCATAATGTAGTTGCTCTTGGTGCAAAGAATAAAGTTGGCGTTCTTTAGCGGATAGCTTTAAAATATCTAAAACTTCCTTGGCTTTGGTTAGACCCCGTGCTTGAAAGCCCTCTTTTATTTCTTCATGTTTAAATAAATAGATCCATTCATCCAATGGGTCGTGGGTAATATCTGGAAATTTATTGATTTGGATGATATAATATTCTGGAAATAAATTATAAATATGCTGACATTTAAACATTTTTTGTTGCGCTGGGGTTAAATCTAATTGCTCTTGATCATGAGTCCCTATAAATGTAGTATAACCGCGATACACATAATCGTTGCCAGTGCCCAAATTAAAGTACAGTATGTTTACTGATATAACTTTAGTGATTTCTGCATAGGGACTACCTTCGTTCAAATGTTCCACAATAACTTTGGAAGCCCCGTATAAGATGCGTTGCAGGTAATCTAGTTCGTTGTTATATTGCACCTCAATGATAATTATCTCATAGCGTTGGTTAAGAGCTTTTAAGTCTACCTTATTGTATTTATTTGTGATATGTTCTTGATTGCTTTCACTTTCTAATACTTCAAGAATAGTTATAGAATCGCACAGTAATTCGCTTAAAAAGCCTTCTAATACTTCAAAATTTGCTTTATCGCGTAATAACCGCTTGAGGGCCCAATCAAAACTAATTAATTTGCGCTTAGCCATATTTTTACCTACGTCATTCCGGCATGGATTGCCGGAATCCAGAAGCCAGGGACGAGTAAATCCCAAATGTTGCAATGCCCGCAAAATTGGGAGCGTGGACGTCCCGTCCGCAAAAATAATTGGGATTGTAAGTGTCCCGCCCTCCTAGCAGGCGAGACGCCTGCGCTCCCAGACGCGCTTTCCCCCTCTCCATCAATGGAGAGGGGCAGGGGGTGAGGTCTATGCAGGTGGGGTAAATCTATAATTGGCGGGATTCACTGCGTTTCTCCCGCCCTACGATCCTGGCTTTCAAAAAATGCGGTTTTCGGGCCTAAACGGCCCGAAAACGAGTTAAAACGGCAGCGGCAACGGCAAAGTCAACGGCAAGGGTAAAAGACTAAAAGCACAAAGGCATACACAGTTCTAGCCAAAAAAACAAGCAACACGGAAGCCCCTATTGTTGTCGGAGTTGCCATGCTCGAGGTTGTCGCGATACGCTGTGCGACAGATGCGGTCGTTGAGGTTCCAAGAGCCGCCCCGCAATACTCTACTTGTACTATTCCCACTTTCCCGGGCAGAGCCATCGGTAGGAGCACCATTATAGTTAGCATGCCAACGATCCTGCGTCCACTCCCACACATTCCCATGTACATCATACAAGCCCCAAGCATTAGGCTGCTTTTGCCCTACCGGATGCGTTTTACTATTAGAATTATAATAATACCAGGCATAATCCCCCAACCTATTAGCATCATCACCAAAGAAATAACGACTAGTGGAACCTGCTCGCGCTGCATATTCCCACTGCGCCTCAGTCGGCAACCGATAATCCTTACCAGTTTGTTGCGATAACCATTTAGTATAGGCTACCGCATCATCCCAAGTTACATTAATAACTGGTCTATTACCCCGACCCCAGCCTCTATCATC
>JXSN01000308.1 GCA_001276605.1 Achromatium sp. WMS2 | reverse complement strand
TTTGTTTTAATAGGCATTGCCGCCATGTTGGCCTATAACATGTTGTACCCAGAAGACGCCTAAAAGGGTTCAGGCTGAGCCGCGGCCCAGCCTACCTATGAGGATTACCCTGATAACCAATACCCCAAATTACGCTATACCTAGATGGGATTTGATTTGAGCGACCACAACCTCACTAGAAGTAGCGTTTACGTTAAGCAGCAACCCCTCTTTAGAGTAAAATCCAACTAAAGGTGCAGTTTTAGCGTTGTAAACCTCTAAACGGTTGGAAATCGCCTCTTCAGTTTCATCATCCCGTTGAATCACCTTCGCACCGCACTTATCGCAGATACCATCCTGTTTAGGTGGATTACTTTTTACATTGTAGATGGCACTGCAATCTACACAAGTACGGCGCGTCGTCAAGCGGTCCAAAATTACCTCTCTCGGTACCTCCAAGCTCACAGCGGCGTCTAATGTCAATCCCAACTTACCTAGTAATTCTTTCAAAGCCTCAGCTTGAGGTATAGTACGCGGGAACCCATCCAATAAAAAACCAGCTTGACAATCAGCAGCTTGTAACCGTTCCCCCATAATGTCCATAATCAGGGAATCTGGCACTAAATCGCCGGCTTTCATAAAGGCCTCAGCCTTTTGACCCAGGGCACTGCCAGCTTTAACCGCAGCCCTTAAAATATCGCCGGTAGAAATTTGTACTGAGCCATCTATTGCTGTTAGCATTTTGGCTACGGTGCCCTTGCCAGCTCCAGGGGCTCCTAAGAGAATTAGACGCATTGCAAAACCTTAATATTTATTATGATATAGCCGATTTAAATCGAAACTTCGAGGTTAAATCAAATGCCCCGGCTTGGGTATAAGCTACAATCAAGCCGTTACACGGCGCTTGTTCCAAATTGTTACTGCAAAACACCATAAATTAGCAATCCAGTAAGCCGCCGCTATATTACAATTAAAGCCCTAAGTTTGCAATCATACAGAAAATTACTAATATTTCCAACAAGATAATCCATGCTAGCCCATTCAGAACTTGTGCAATGCTTATGCTCCGGGGCCCAAAAATTGGGTGTAGAGCTACAGCCTAACCAATCTACCGCCCTGTTAAACCTGGTAAACTTGCTTACCAAATGGGGACAAGCCTACAATTTGACAGCTATACGCAATCCAATGGATATGCTAGGGTATTTATTGCTGGATAGCCTATCCCTCATGCCTTTTATCCAGGGTACCAAGATTTTAGACCTGGGAACTGGCGCTGGTTTTCCAGGATTACCATTGGCCATCATGCATCCAGAGTGGAATTTTACCTTAGTAGATAGCAACGGAAAAAAGATTCGCTTTGTCCGACAGGCAATTTTAGAACTAGGCCTCCACAATGTGCAGATAATACAGTCTGATATCAATATTTTACAGACTAAAATCGCGTTTAATACCGTAATGGCGCGGGCTTTAGCCCCCCTATCCCAGCTGTTGCGTTGGGCTAAACCGCTACTAGATACCCCTGGAGTGTTATTAGCCCCCAAGGGGCATCGGATTCAAACAGAATTAGCGGATCTTGACGCCTCTATTGTGGCACCTGAATGGATCCAGGTTTATACATTGAATATCCCATATGTGCCAGGCCAACGGTCTCTGATTGTGGTACATACATCTTAATTAGCGTTGATGTACCCCAGCGCAGATTGTAGGTACTATCAGATTAGCGTAATCGCACGGTATTAATCATTCCCATCTTTTGGCGTGGGAACACAGCCAGAGACGCTTCAGCGTTCCAACAACAACATATTTTAATCGTTCCCACGCTCTAGCGTCTCCCGCAAAACCATAATCAAAAAAATATTGTACATAAACACGCCATAACCCAAATAGCTTATTACTAAAAAGTATGACTATAAAGTCTGGGTTTTAGCAACTGCCAAGGCAGTCATATTCAACAACGCCTGTACTGAAATGCTCGGTGTAACAACATGTGCAGAATAGGCAGCACCCAGTAAAATAGGCCCTATCACAATGCCATCAGTCAACACCTTGAGCATATTAAAGGCTATGTTTGCCGCGTCCTGATTGG
>JXSN01000032.1 GCA_001276605.1 Achromatium sp. WMS2 | reverse complement strand
CTGTTGAGTTATTGTTAATTTTCGCCCTGGTAACTGAGCTTGAATCTCCATATTCAGTGCATCAATATGTGTTTCAATGAATGGTAATGGGGCGATAAAAAACACGGGAATTTCTCCTGTTTTCGAGCTAACTTATTCTAGCATATTCTGTCAAATTTTAAAAACTGGATTATCGAGTGTTACTCTGTTAAGCTGCTCCAAAACCACCGCAAAATCTTGTAACCGCTTTTTGGGATCTTCGACAATACAACCTCCTATCAATTTCGCTAATGCATGACCACCTAATCCTATATAATCATCAAATGATGGAGCAGATGTCAAAAATAACGCTTTACTTAAAGTTTTGCCAAAAGCATACACATCTGACCACGGACCAACAGCGGCCTTAAGATTACCCAATTGCTCTGGAGCCGAATATTGAAAGGTACCACCGAGACTAGTGCCCAAAATGGATTGATTGGCTAATCCGGACAGCACGGTTTTTACCACCCGTTGCCCGGATACTGCTAAGCCAAAATCAATCAGCTTGATCTGCAATTGAGAATCCTGCATGCGAATCAGAACATTATCCGGCTTCACATCCCGATGCCATATCCCCTGCTGATGCGCAGTGTGCAAAGCTTCCGCCATCAACTTGGCCAGCACCAGTGTCTGCGGAATCGATAACGCCCCATGCTGTGCTAAATAACTCTCCAAAGATTCCCCAGGAAAATACTCCATGACCAAATACGGCCGAGTTTGCGCCACATCCGCATAATCACAATCAGTAATCCCGATAATGCCTGGATGATGAATATTCCTTAAAATCGCCCCCTCGCGAAAAATCTCCGCAATATCCCGCTCCAACTCCTCCCGATACAAAGTTTTAATTACTACCGGATACTTTAACCAAGTGTGATAACATTCAAACGCCACCCCAAACCCACCAGCGCCTAAAATCCGCTTAGTTTGAAACTTATCCAAGGGAAACGGCCGCAAATTTTGCGGGTCCAACTTAGCCGCTTGCAACAAAATAGCTAACGCCACATCCCACTGCTGCTGTTCCAACAAAGCACGATATTGATTATATTGCGCCTGCGCTTCAGCTGCTAGCTGCCCACCAGCTTGTGCCACGGTAGCAGCTTGTTGAAAATACTGCTGACCGGCGGCAAATTTACCCACCGCTACCGCCAACCGCCCAATGGCATCCAGCACTTCAACACTAAGTTGACCCGCCGGCAACGCCTGTAATCGCTGTTCTAAAATCTGTAACAGCTCCACATCCGAACTCGAACGCAACATGGAAGATAAGCGCGGCGAAATCGGCCCCTGGCGGTGACTGTTACTAAGTTTCGTATAAATAGCCTGTAAAATAGCCAAGGACTCAGCATTAATCCGCTGCAATTCCGCAATACTAGACCCAAAATGCTGCAACTCGGTCTCTATAGCCGCACCTTGTTCAGTTAACATTTGCTCCAAAGCGCTAAAACCCTGGACTTGAGTATCCTGCAACCGCTCTAAAGCCTTAAACTGCAACATATCCCGTAACAACGGCCGGGTCGCCACCGCATGCTTTAAAAAATAGCGGAACGTCTGCGGCAACCACTGATTATCATATTCCGCCACAAACCGAGATAAATTAGGAAATTCAGCTTGAATTTCCGTACTCAACGCATTAGCTAAAGCAGCTTCCGAGCCCGGCACTTGGGTATAAGCCGCAATTAAGTGCCGACCGCCAGCCGGGCTAATATCCAAAGTTAAACGCTGTTGACTACGCATAGTGCATAATTCAGCGGCACAAGCGAGGCGAAACTCCTCACCTTGCTCATGCATCCAGATTTGCACCGGGGCTAAAACCCCACGCTCCGCCCCGGTAATTAACCGCTGCCGCAGCCACTGGCCCATGGAATTACCCGCCACGGCTAATTCCAACACCCGCCAAGTGCGAGCATTCGCCTGGTCCAAAGCTTGGGCAAATTCTTGTTTCGGATCTTGAATCCAAGCTTGTAGCTGGTCTACGGCTTTATCACCGAGAACATTGAGAGCATTATTGACAACAAAACCACAAAGTTTGTAGAGCATTGGTAGTATCTATCCACGTGTTAAGAGTTCGATGGGTATTCTATATGCAAGTTACCAGTAATAACCAAACTATAACCTATTTAGTCAAATTAAGCACATTGTATAGTCAGGTAGTACCTTTTCATGACTTGGCGCGGGATTTATTACGGGCCGCATTTTGAGATTGCTTGCGACGCTGGACTACTTTTCATGTCGACGCGATGGCGATGTTGCCTGATCACTTGCATGCAATATGGATTTTACCGCCTGGCGATGATCAATATTCAAAACGCTGTGAGGCGCCATCAAAAAACATTTCACTCAATCATTGCTGGCTTATGGTGGGCCTGAAAAACCTCGATCAGATTCAAGTATTCGCTATCGGCTCCGTGGGGTTTAGCAATGTAGTTTCATGGAACATACCCTGCGCGATGGGTAAAATCTGGTGCATATAATCCATATTGGGTTTATGCAACGGATAGTTTGCTGGATTTTTCCGATTTGGTGAAAACTGCAAATGAATGAACGTGGGATAATATTTCGATTTTGAAAAGGTACGCGATGCATACCCTACCTGGCTGGCTACCTGGCTGCAAATGAATGAACGTGGGATAAGATTTCGATCTTGAAAAGGTACGCGATGCGTACCCTTGCAACCTGAAATGAGGTTGCCGCATTGAGCAAACACCGGCCATAACTGCGGGATTAACAGATAATATTGGGGTTTTTCGTAAAATTTTAACTGTTAAATTTAAGCCATTTGTTTCTCAAAATATTAGCGGATGAGCACCGCTATAGATTGAGGCCGCTGCTGCTTCATAGTGATTAATTACACATATTATTTTGCAGTTTTGGCTGATTGCGTAGGCTGGTTATCAACCTTGGGGGATACCGTCGCCGCGGGCTTAGCTGCCTCTAATTTAACTGCCTGTGCTGGATTGGGCACATTAGGATTTGGTACCGGTTTTTTAGTTTTAGTTTGACCCACCAATGATGCTTGAGAAATCATAGATCTAGTTGTATTCTTTCTCATAACACGGCTAGATCTAAACCTAGTTACTTGTCTACGATTATTTTTTCCGGCTATAACGCGTTTGAGTACTGGAGCCGGTGGGCTATCACGCCATTCACGCCATTTTTTCAATCCCCATACGGTGCCCATTCCTGCTGCACTGCTGATCATGGACATGGTACAGGACAATAGCATAGTACCGACCAAGTAGGAGGCGCTAGGTGGCCCTACTACTGCTGCCTCCACAAATCCCAAAGCTGGCGCTAGGCCAACCATGAGTCCTGCTGAGGCACCGGCGACGCAACCAATGCTAAGAGAGTCCTTACTTGCAAAATTGTCACCACGCCTGACTAGAAGTACAGTTTCTTGTACTGCCTCACTCACAGGGCCAGCTAGCAACAGCATGATATCCGTGTCAAATCCTAGTGGTATAGCCCGGAGTTGTAATGGAAAAATGCTAATTACCATCGAGATTATCGCTAAACAGGTTAAACGTATTATACGCATATTATTTGTTCCTATGCATCAAGTTAAGAAAGGTTATGGTACCTTTAGAAATTAACTATTCTGCCGCAATATTAAAGGGTACAACATGGAGCGAAGCAATACAACTTTATTATCAGAATATTGAGATATATTACCTCATTTGGACGTGTTAACATATGTACTATGGCAATTGCCTATCGGTTAATTTTGGGGTGCACCAACCAAGCTAGATGGGTATGAATCCTACCCAACATCTTTATGCTCGTTTCCATGCTCCAGTCCATGCTCCAGAGTGGGAGCGCCCGCCGGTGACGCTCCAGCGTCCCCACAATAACATATTGCTAGAATATGTTAGATTAACTGTATAATTTGGCATACTACGCTTTGCTTAATCTACACATACCAAATAATTTTATAGCTCACTTTTACGCATCTGATAGAAATCGGTAACGAATTGTGTCAGCTGACCTTGCCCAATCGCTTTACGTAAATCTCTCATCAATGATTGATAATAATGGACATTATGTAACGTATTTAAACGTATACCGAGGATTTCCTTAGTACGATCTAAATGATGCAAGTAGGCACGACTGTAGTTTTTACATGTATCACAATCGCATATGGGATCTAACGGTCTTTGATCTGTTTTGTAACTAGAATTGCGTAAGCGTATTATACCGCTATGGGTAAATAGGTAGCCATGGCGTGCATTACGGGTCGGTAATACGCAATCAAATAGATCCATACCACGTTGTACAGATTCGACTATATCTTCTGGTGTCCCCACTCCCATTAGGTAATGCGGATAATTAGGCGGCAATTTTGTAGCCAGATTATCAAGAATTTTCCAGCGTTCATGAGCCGGTTCGCCAACAGACAGACCCCCTATGGCATACCCATCAAAACCTATGTTTACAAGAGATTCAAGGGATTGCTCGCGTAATTCATTAAACATGCCGCCCTGCACAATACCAAATAAAGCTGCTGAATTTTCGCCATGGGCCCGACGGCTGCGTTCAGCCCAACGCAGTGAAAGTTCCATAGATTGACTGGCTGTTTTTAGGTCTGCCGGATACGGGGTACATTCGTCGAATATCATGATAATATTGGCGCCTAGCGCATGTTGTATTGCTATAGATTCCTCAGGCCCCATAAATACTTGACGCCCATCAATAGGAGAACGAAAAGTAACTCCCTGTTCGCTAATGTTACGTAACTTTCCTAAACTAAATACCTGAAATCCTCCAGAATCAGTAAGAATTCCGTATGGCCAGCCCATAAATTTATGTAGACCACCATGCGCACGTACTATTTCAACTCCAGGACGTAGTGATAGATGCAAAGTATTGCTGAGAATAATCCTTGCCCCAGCTTTTGCAATTTCATCTGGGGTTACCCCTTTTACTGCACCATAAGTGCCAACTGGCATAAATGCTGGCGTGTCAACACAGCCAATTGGCAAAGATAAACGGCCTGCACGTGCTAAGCCATCTTGTGCTATAATGTTAAAATCTAAACTCGATGTCATATCATCAAATGATCATAATTTATGTATAATATTAAATATATACAATAATTTACTTTTTACCGTGTTAAGTAACATCTGTTTAGCATCCATGTGCATATAAGATAATTTCCTTACATTTGTGAAATATCAACTAATATATGGTGCAAGGACTGTTATCCACTTACTAACATATTGATAACCCTGTGTTTTTATCTTGAATACATAGGTAATAACCAGCAACTTTAAGTGTTAAAGATTATCTGTTTACGTTAAAAGCCAACCTAACATTGTTTGCTACCAGACTGTCATCCTTTTGTTCACTGGACTGCACATAAAATTCAAAAATTATATCTCTATTCATTAACATCTCTTCGGTAATATCATCAGCTACCTCATTAGCGTGGCAAAAAACGCTAGCATAAGGCGAATCCGGCTCTCTAGGATCAGTCACCCATAGGTTAGAGTCTATGTAACGAATGAAGCGTAAAAATCCATAACCCTTATCTGGAAACCATTTAGCGCAAATGCCACGGACACATGATCCTGGAAATCCCCATTCGTTTTTGGGTTCGTAGGGGACCGGCAATAAATCTGGTATTAAGAATCCGGAGTAAAAGGCATCTACTTGACGTTGAAGTTGACGCGATACATTTTTGAAGCCAATCAGCTCCACTCTACACCCCTTGTTTTGCAGGGCAGTTACTACCTCCATAAAGTCGCCATCCCCGGTAACTAGCAGGATTTGATCCAGTTGGGACGCCTGTAACATTACGGCTACTGCCAAATCTAGATCAGCATTAGCCTTAGTGGTAATATTGCCATCTTCGTCTATGTAGCGGCGCACCTCTTTGACAGAAATTTTCCAACCAAAATCTCGGACCATCTGTTGATAAGAAAGAGATTTTTTCCTATATTCAGCATCATCTCTGGCACGCTCGGGGTCATTTGCCATGTAGGTTTCAAGGCGTAAGGGAAATGCGCCATCTCTGACTGCGAATCGACGTAAAATGTCATAACGCATTTGGTAACCGCCATTATATTTAATATTTTCGGCATCAACAAAGACGCCAACTTTCATACCTAAAAATAAACTCATCTGATTTTTAATGGAATAGATTAAACAGTATATGCAAATTAACCTTATGTTAGCAAAATATAATATATGATCCCACATAGTATCGCTATGGAGTAATTCTATATATTATGATTATTATTCATTTTGAACGCAAAAATCAATAATAGGAAGTTATTTGTTATAGTAAACTTTTCTATTATATAGCAGTTCGGCTATACCTCCGCAATATTTCAATAAACGGTTTATCATCTCTTAACATAGTTAAGAGACCTGTTTAGAGTAGTTTATTACTATATAACACATTTCAGTGTTGCAACACAACCGAATATACTTCAATTGATTGCTCTCACACTCCAGGCTGAGCACCAAGGTAGGAATGCTCCAGCGTTCTTACTCCCCCAAAGCAGCTGACAACACACAGGCCCAGTTGCTATAAAATCCTAAAATCAATAATTTTCCTGGCAACTGGTATGTATCAACCAATCTAGAAGAATATGGAGTTTGCCATTAAATATAATTTTTAACTGATTTGTAACCATGATAGTTTTACCAAATATTAGCAATTAGCATATTTTTATCTGTATGCTCACATTATAGGTTTAATTCAAAAGTATGAGAGGCTTGATTGATAATTTCGTGAGCAACACGTCGTGGATTGTAACCTGCTGGCAACCGAATGAAGGGTTTTTCCAATTGGCGACAGAAAGTGCTGATATTACCGTAAGCATGGCTTGCCCAACGGATAGCTAGCATAACTAATCCTACTTCTTGACGGCGTATGGAAGTTTTGAAAACTTCTAACGTTTCATGAGGACGTGTAGAAATCCAAATAACATCCTCCAGGTCAAAAGCGTTGATCAAGGCCGCTTTAGCTGGTGGCCTTTCTTCACCACCTATCAGTACTATAGTTCTCCCGTGTAGCCATTCAGCTACTCTTTGAATGTCGGGATTATTCCAATTTTTATCCTGATTATTAGTTATGACTTCATCGCTTTCATATTCTTCATCGTCAATTTCCCAACTTTGCAGATAAGCGCGAATTAGCTGTTGTGATTCACTGCCTAACCTGTCAGGTAAAAATGCAGCAATCGGACTTAGCTTATCACGTAACCTTTCATCATTAGTTGGTAATCCGCTTTCACTCCATTTTTTTAGAGCATCTTCAATGCGCTGCCAATCATGTTCTACACCACCGTCAGTCCTAATCCTGTTTATATGATGGCTGATTTGCCCTAAGGATCTTTTTACTGCTTGCTGCTGGAGATGCTTAATGTATCTTTGAAAACGCTTTATTTCAATTTTTTTGGTAAATTCTTGAACACGTGTCCTCAAAGCACGCCATAGGCTTGGATCCGCTTGATCTTTGGTTTTCATGTAACGAGTTATATAAATCTGCCTTAGACCTGTCACATCCCTAACTATAGTAAACAGTTGCTTTTGATCAGGATCTTCATAAGCAAAATTTACCCTTTCCAACATAGTTCTAAGCATTGATTGGGCCTCCGCAATCAACGCCAAGCTATCTTTAAGGTAATCATCAAAGGCATGGTCTTGTTGAAATTCTGTATCCTCCAATAAATCAATTAGTGGCACACAACTTTCGGAACATACTGTAAACAAAGCTCCTAAGTCTGCAATTTGTTCTGGATAAGAAGAACATAGCACAGGTGCTATATCAAAAATCCATAAACGTGTACCTATGGCATTAGCTTTATTGATGAGTAGATTTTTTGCTTGTTCCGTAGGTGCTTCAGGCGATTCTATGCGGTCGTATTGTAGGCAAAATGCATCTGCTTTAAGGGCTAAGCAACTAGCAATTTGTTTTATTCTTTCAGAATCGGGCAGTGAATGTAGAGAATAACTAACGACATTTTCCCTAGAGACATTGCCGCTAAAAAACGTACTTGTAAAACTATTGTTTGCAGATACAACCGTTTCCGGAGACCATTTTGACTGCAATTCGGCTATTTTCTCAGGACTTACCTGGGTTATAATTGCATCACCATTAGACGGTGGTAATTGTGAGATCGGATCAGGCTGGTTTAAATTTTCATTATTAAGTATTTGACGTATGTTGGCTTCAATATTCGTCAAAATTAATTTTAATTCCGCATCTTGTTTAGATCGATTATCAATCCAATGCCGTAACGCGGAGACCGTTTCTAATAACAAATTACTTTCAGGTTGCATCTTACAATCCTTAATAAATAACAGTTTTTAACCATAGACTAATACATTTTGAATACTTAAAAGCTTAATGCTCAAAGTTTATATTTAAACATATATTGTGGCGTCGCGTTCATTTTGGTATCAATAGTTGATAGAATGGAATAGTGCATCAAATTTTATGTTGTTAAGGCAATGTAATATGCTGTAGAATAGGCTCCATTTTCATGGTTATACAATCTATTTATTCCATTAGATTTAATGTTTGATATAAATACACTGCAACTTCCAGAATATCATAGCAGCTAAGTAAGTTTATGCTAATTTAGTTTTAATACTTGCCTACTTTGCTTTCCAATAAAATACACAACATTATGGAGGCTATTTTATTGTATTGGCTGCATGGAACACTTGGCGGCGCCAAACTTCGCTAGCTATAAAGACCGTGAAGTCGTCCTGATAGTTGGGAGCAACTTAGCTGTTTGCAAACAGGTTTTAGACCAAGCATGGGTGCCCGGCGGCTGTTTTGAATGGGTAGCGCCATCCTGCAGGATAAAGATTGTTGTAACAGGCGTGCCCCCGCATAGGCGCAGTCTAACTACCCAAGGAAAGCTTTGCTTTGGCTTATTGCCGTAGGGGCAAAGCCTGCAAGGTGTGGCTAGCTCTGATTTATCGCGGTACGATCAAGCTATGTACACTGTTTTTTGAGTTAAATCGGTTATTCGAAAATACCCAAAACCAAGGTACAATTGGGTTGATGCCAATCGTACCGAGCGTACATCAAAGAAGGACCTTTTCCAGGCCACCATTCTGAAGTTGACCAATGAACTGGCGTTCCCAGTTAGGCCCCAGGATAGTTTTGGCCATTTCAATAACCGGGTAACTAACCTCTATGTCCACCTGATCGCGATACCTGGATAATCCCTGAAAACAAGCTGGGCAACTAGTCAAAACCTTAATCGGTACCTCATTTTCCAAATTTGCAATATTTAGCTGCAATTCCTCTTGTTTACGAAACCGCACCTGAGTTGCAATATCTGGCCTGGTAATGGCAAAAGTTCCAGCTTCACCACAGCACCGATCCGATAAACGCACCGTTTTACCCATAAGTTGCGAAGTAAGATCGGTCGCATTACGAGTTTTTATCGGAGAGTGGCAAGGATCATGATATAAGTAATTAACATCTTGAGTACCATCCAATTTCAGTCCCTGTTCAGCTAAATATTCGTGGATATCTATTAATCGTGATCCTGGAAAAATACTACTAAACTGATATTCTTTCAACTGGCCTAAGCAGGTACCACAAGAAACTAAAACTGTTTTAATATCCAGATAATTAAGGGTATTAGCTACGCGGTGAAACAAAATTTGATTATTCGTAGCCATCCCACGCCCAGTATCCGCATCGCCACTAGCAATTTGAGGATAACCACAGCACAGGTAACCAGGAGCGAGTATAACTTCTGCACCGCTATAATACAGCATGGCTAAGGTAGCAAGTCCGATTTGCGTAAACATCCGTTCTGAACCACAACCTGGAAAGTAAAATACAACATTGTGGCCTTCTTTGGCCAATTTTGGATCACGGATGATAGCGACCTGAGTAGGATCTTCGGCCTGAATTAGACGTCGCAGCGGGTGCCGGGGAATTTTATCCGGCATAGGACGTTGGAAAAAGTTTATAATATGAGGTTTTAGTCGTAAAGGACCAGTAGTAGAACTAGGCCTCTCAGTACTTACTAAGCCTAAACGAGCTGCCACAGCACTGGCTAGTCGTTGAGCTGCATAACCACCGCGAATCAAACCCCAACGTAACCAGGCTATAGCCCTAGGATCAGTGGCCTTTAGAAATTGCATGGAAGCCCAGGTAAAATAGTGAAAATCCTTTTTCCCTTTGGTGCGCAAAATGGTGCGCATTCTGGCAGTAACATCGGCAAAATCAATATGCACTGGACAAGGCTTGGCGCAACGCCTACATACAGTACAATGTTCTGAAATATCATTAAGTTCTGCTAGATGATGCAAAGAAATACCACGTCTAGTTTGCTCTTCATAAAGCACAGCTTCTATGATTAAACCAGAAGCCAGTATTTTATTGCGTGGTGAATAGAGAAGATTGGCCCGTGGAACGTGAGTGGTACATACTGGTTTACATTTACCGCACCGCAGACAGTGACGAATCATATCGTTTAACTGACCGAGAGCCGTTGCCTCAAGAATGAGAGCCTCTTGTTGCACCAAACGCAATGAAGGGGTATAAGCACGTTCCATACCAGAACCAGCCAAGAGTTTACCCCTATTAAAATTACCTTTAGGATCTACCCTACTTTTGTAAGTTGCGAAATCTACTATTTGTTTGGTACCTAAAAACCTGAACTTAGTGATACCAATACCATGTTCACCGGATATAACGCCACCTAGACTGCGCGCTAGGTTCATAATGCGTTCTACTAGATTTTCCGCTTCTTTCAGCATTGCATAATCATTAGAAAACACCGGAATATTGGTATGTACGTTACCATCTCCAGCATGCATATGAGTAGCAACAAAGATGCGACTAGCACGTAAAGAGCTATGAATTTGCTCTATTCTATCGCGAATAGGCGCCAACTCATCACCAGCAAAAATTTCCTTAAGGTATTTAGATACCTCAGCTTTGAATGAAATACGCAAATCACGCCGCTGGAGTAAATCTAGCACAGTATCACTAGACTTAACCAAAGCATGCAAATCAGTTGGCAATTGTTCAAGCCAATCTGAGGCTAGCTTGTCAAGATTGGTTAACCACGCCTGCCAGCGCTTGGTTACTGACGTCAATAACTGCAATGCCGATTCTTGTTTTGCTGCAATGATTGTAGCATTTTCTGAACTACGATCAAAATCAACATTATCTAAAAATGCATCAAGATTAGAACTAAGAAAAACGGTTATGTTATCAAGTATTATGAGTTTATTATGGATAGATTGCTCAATATTAATACGCTCTATACCATCACTATATTCCGCAAGACGTTCCAGAGGAATTACCACGTCTTCATTAATTTTGAAGGCATTGGTATGGGCAGCAATGGCGGCTGTACGGGAACGATCCTGCCAAAACCTAGCTCTAGCTTCAGGACTGGTGGCAATAAAACCCTCAGCACCCCTGATGTTGGCAATTTGCACTACTTCATTAACAGCAGCATCAAGACTAGCAGCATCGTTACCACCAATATCTAATAGTAACACCATTTTGGGGAGACTAGGGCGCGCAGCTTTGGTACCATAGCGCACGGCCTTAACGTAGCGCTCGTCCATGTGCTCAGAACCTATCAATTCTACATTGGGGGTATTATCGATAAATTGTTTGGTTTCCAGAATTGCTGGCACGGCATCCTTAACCAAGCCAAAAAATTCTAGACATACGGTACGTATGTAAGTAGGTGGTTTATGGAGGATAAATTTGGCGGACGTGATTAAACCATCGCAACCTTCCTTTTGCACTCCAGGGATGCCAGCTAAAAATTTATTGGTTACGTCCTTTCCAAGACCTGGGGTACGTAATTCACTAACTGGAACTTTTATATATTCTGGTACCCCAATTGGCGTCTTATTGTTGGCGGCTAAGCGAGTTACTTTGAATTCAGCAGTTGCAACTTCTTGTAATTTACTTAAATTATGATTAATACGCTCTATTATCAACCAATCGGCATTAGGACTTACCATACGCCAAGATGCCAGGTTATCAAGCGTAACCCCCCAGCGTACGGCCTTTTTGCCTCCAGCATTTACTGATATATTACCACCTATAGTGGAAGCATCTTGGGAGGTTGGATCGACAGCAAAAACCAAATTGTGGGCACTTGCAAATTCAGAGACGCGGCGGGTAACTACTCCAGCACCCACCTCCACTATAGGAACTGGATGGTTAAGCCCTGGCAAAATTTGCGACTCGAGTTGGCCAATGTGGTCTAATTTTTCGGTATTAATTACGGCAGTTTCTGGATCTAGAGGAATTCCACCACCAGTATAACCGGTACCACCACCACGGGGAACTATGGTAAGTCCTAAATCAATGCAAGCTTTTACCAGGGCTGGAGTTTCAGCTTCAGTATCTGGAGTAATTACCACAAACGGATATTCAACACGCCAATCAGTAGCATCAGTTACGTGAGCTACACGACTCATAGCATCAAATTGAATGTTATCAGATTTAGTTATTGAAACCAAGCGTTTACGGATAGTTTTACGCCGATCTTTAAGAGCAGCCAGCCAGGTGGCAAAGCGGGTCACAGCGTTACGAGTTTCAGATGCCAGTCGCAGCACCAATTCACGCCGTTCGGTGGTTGACATTGCGTGCGATTCAGAATTAGCACCACCAGAGGACTCATTGGTATCATCAGTGGTAGCAGCGCGCTGTATAATCTGATCCAAGCGATGTTCTAAAGCCGCGATCAAATCCAGACGGCGAAAGATGTTGGCAATTAAATCATCTTGAATAAATGGGTTGCGGCGTACTACCCATATGTCACCTAATACCTCGAATAACATGCGGGCCGAACGTCCAGTACGACGCTGATCTCTAAGCTTATTTAGTACATCCCATAATGGTTCACCCAGGAGGTAAATCACGATCTCGCGGTCAGAAAACGAGGTGTAGTTGTAGGGAATTTCTCTGATTCTAGGGTTGCGATTATTCATAACGGGAGGTTGTAAAAAAATATAGTGGTAATTTAACGGCCAATCCTTGGCTGAGTTATAAACCGAATTAATGTTCCTAATGCTCAACTACCGCGATTTCTGGAGCGAGCTCGGGATTGACCACCTGTTGTTTTGGAACGGCTAGCTGAAGCCCGCGATATTTTGGCTACTACCACAGGTTCAGGAGGTACAAAATTTTTATTAACGCGCTCTCTCAGATCCTTACCTGGTTTGAAGTGTGGAACATGCTTCTCTTCTAAGTGCACAGTTTCTCCGGTTTTAGGATTACGTCCCATACGTTCTGGACGCATATGGAGAGAAAAACTTCCAAATCCGCGAATTTCAATACGTTCATTGGAGGCTAAAGCTTCACTCATTCTCTCCAATATGAATCTGACAGCTAGTTCAACATCTCGAATTGGCAAATGATTCTGCTCTTTGGAAAGAATGTCTATTAACTCGGATTTTGTCATAATATGTTCCAACATTAGGGATGGGCATGGATAGCTAGAATTAGTCTTAAGCATGATTATATTATTTGCTATATTATAATCTATTTACTTAATTTATGGATAAATTTTATGAATTAAAAGTATGACTAACTTTGCGTTTCCGCTAAAAATAGCGGAAACTACTCCATTTAATCACAAGGCTAGCAAATCTAGCCTTGGCTGTGGCCAAATTAAGTTTTGCGCTTAATCTTTGACCATCTGCTCTTTTAGGATATCACCAAGGGTTGTGGTACCAGATTGGGAATCCCGAACGTAACCCTTGATTGTGGCTATTTCTTCCTCGGAATCGCGCTGCCTTATGGACAACGATATGGAACGATTTTTCCGGTCCACACCAATGAATTTAGCCTCCACTTGATCACCCACTTTAAGAACATTACGCGCATCTTCCACGCGATCACGAGCAACCTCAGAAGCTCGCACAAAACCTTCAATACCATCTGCCAAGGCAATGGTTGCACCTTTAGCATCAACTGCTGATACCGTACCACTGACTATGCTACCCTTGTCGTGAGCTGCGACATAGGCCGCAAAGGGATCGCGATCTAGCTGTTTGATGCCAAGCGAGATCCGTTCGCGTTCCGAATCCACGAACATAACTACAGCCTCGACCTCATCCCCTTTCTTAAAGCGGCGAATGACTTCCTCTCCAGGTTCATCCCAAGATATATCAGACAAATGCACTAAGCCATCGATATTGCCGTCTAGTCCGATAAAGATACCAAAATCGGTAATAGACTTGATTTTACCACTAACCTTATCGCCCTTATTGTGCTGATTGGCAAATTCTTCCCAAGGATTGGGACGACACTGTTTCATGCCTAAAGAAATACGCCGCCGCTCCTCATCAATGTCCAGAACCATGACCTCGGCCTGATCGCCAATAGCTACAACCTTGGAAGGATGAACATTCTTGTTGGTCCAATCCATTTCTGAGACGTGAACCAGGCCTTCAACCCCGGCTTCAATTTCCACAAAGCAGCCGTATTCAGCAATATTGGTCACTCTACCCCAAACCTTAGATCCCTTGGGATAACGGCGAGCAATGTTGGCCCATGGGTCCTCACCTAACTGTTTAAGACCCAAAGATACGCGTTGGCGTTCGCGATCAAACTTCAGTACCTTGACTTTCAGTTCTTGTCCAATCTCAACTACTTCTGATGGATGTTTGACTCGACGCCAAGCCATATCAGTAATATGCAACAAGCCATCGATACCACCTAAATCTACGAAGGCACCATAATCAGTTAAGTTCTTGACTACACCCGTAACCTCTTGGCCTTCTTCAAGCCCCTCAAGCAGACGCTCGCGCTCTTCACTATATTCCTGTTCTACCACAGCACGGCGTGATACCACTACATTATTGCGGCGACGATCGAGTTTTATTACCTTGAATTCAAGCTCTTTACCCTCCAATACAACCGAGTCGCGTATTGGTCGTACATCTACCAAAGAACCTGGTAGAAAAGCGCGAATACTACCTACTTCTACAGTAAAGCCACCTTTGACCTTACCGTTTATGGTACCTACGATAGTGCTGGCTTGTTCAAACGCCTCTTCTAGGGTTTGCCAAGCTTGATGGCGTTTAGCTTTTTCACGAGATAGGCGGGTAACCCCAAAACCGTCTTCAACAGCCTCAAGAGCTACTTCGATGTGATCGCCGACTGCAACTTCAAGTTCACCCGCCGCATTTAGGAACTGGCTGCGGGGTATAATGCCTTCTGATTTTAATCCGGCATTTACGATTACATTATCTGGGGTTATTTCAACTATGGTTCCGGGAACAATAGAGCCAATCCGCATGTTGGATACGGATAGGCTTTGTTCGAACATTTCTTTAAAGCTTTCAGTCATTGGTGTTAATGGTTCCTGGCGCCGCTGCTGTCAGGTCGGTTGGTAGTCGGCTGACGGGTTATGGTGAATGAAAAGCTCGCCCTGTGATTTTGCGTAATCTACAGGCGAACCGTCGGTATATGTATCCGCGTTAACTAGAGAGCTAGTTTGAAACACAGAATTACATTGGGATTGCAGATCTGGAAATGTTGTAAGAACCAAATGCCAGATATGCCCGAGTACTGATGGTAAATCGCACTCGGTTGTGTCCACTGTAATGGCGGCGGCTGCGGCTTGCAGTGGAGCTAGGCTGCGGGATCTATCACGCATGTCGCGCGCTTGGATCGTGGCAGCAATTTGATTAATATTGGAATCTAGACCTTGTTGTTTCAATTGTTGATAACGCCGTTTAGTGCGTTCTTCAGGGCTTGCAGTTAAGAATATTTTAACTTGAGCATCCGGAAACACAATGCTGCCCATATCTCTACCATCGGCTATTAACCCTGGGGGTCTGGCAAAAGCACGTTGTTTGGATATTAGGGCGGCGCGAATAGCTGGTATGGCGGCAATTTGCGAGGCCAAATCAGCTATAGTCTCGGTGCGAATAACACTACTCAGGTCTAATCCATTTATATTCGGTTGCTTGGTGTTTAGTTGTACGTCAAGGTTGGTAGCTAATTCTAGCAACTTGGGATCAGTTGCAGTCAGATTGTTTTGACTTGCCATAAAACCTAGAACGCGATACAGAACACCGCTATCTAAGGTGTGCCAGCCCATTTTTTTT
>JXSN01000307.1 GCA_001276605.1 Achromatium sp. WMS2 | reverse complement strand
CTGTGATATCAAATCCGGTTTTGTAGAAAACGAAGCTTTCGGCACCGAGGCGGCCCATATCGCCTACAGTCTTCAATGCCTCTTTATAGCCCTTTTCTGCATAGTAAAAGGCTATATCAAAGCATACACTGGCAAGTATTACTTTTACCTCTTTACCATTAAGTTTTGGACTCAAGCCTACCAAGGTATCAAGAAAAATAGTTTTATTTTTCAGTAATGTATATAAGTCAATTGCTCTTAAACCTACCAAGGTATCATTACCTTTTTGAATGTTTCGAAGGATACCCATGATGGTTGTATGAGCTACTCCGCAAAGCTTTGCCAAGCCGCGGATATGAATGCCGGATTGGCGCGTGGGACGATGGACGAAGTAGTCAATCTTGTCTACTTTCTTGTGTAACCAAGGGTCAGCTTGAGGAGGTTCCTGAGTGGCCATGGGTTGGGTACCTTTGTTAGCTCAAAATACACTCAAGTGTAGACCATAGCTTGAAAAGGTACGCGATGCGTACCCTACCGGGCTCAAGTGTAGACCATAGCTTGAAAAGGTACGCGATGCGTACCCTACCGGGCTTTCTTGTGTAACCAAGGGTCAGCTTGAGGAGGTTCCTGAGTGGCCATGGGTTGGGTACCTTTGTTAGCTCAAAATACACTCAAGTGTAGACCATAGCTTGAAAAGGTACGCGATGCGTACCCTACCGGGCTACCGGGCTACGATCCTGGCTTTCAAAAAATGCGGTTTTCGGGCCTAAACGGCCCGAAAACGAGTTAAAACGGCAGCGGCAACGGCAAAGTCAACGGCAAGGGTAAAAGATTAAAAGCACAAAGGCATACACAGTTCTAGCCCAAACAACAAGCGACGCGGAAGCCCCCATTGAAGTAGGAGTAGTAAAGCTCGAAGTAGTCGCGATACGCTGCGCGACAGTCGCCGTCGTAGTTGTTCCAAGCGCCGCCCCGCAATACTCTAAGTGATGAATCCCCATTTTCCCAGGCAGAGCCATCGGTAGGAGCACTATTATAGTTAGCATGCCAACGATCCTGAGTCAATTCCCACACATTCCCCTGTACATCATACAAGCCCCAAGCATTCGGCTGATAACTACCAACCACCGCAGTAAAAACTTGATTATCGGTACATTGGTGAACACTCCAGCCTGAAAACTTGGATTTAAACGTAAGATCAGCAACATTAGCATACGCACACGCCCGGTTTGGATCCTCGCCCCAAAACCTAGAGCTAGTAGTCCCAGCCCTAGCCGCATACTCCCATTCGGCCTCGGTGGGCAACCGATAATCCTTACCGGTCTTATTACTTAACCATTCCAAATAACGCTGACTATCATTCCACGACACACACACCACCGGATGCGCATCAGTTTGGTTAAATCCAGGATTACGCCACGTAAACTCGGGTTTTTGCACCCATGCATTACCATCCCAACTATAGCAACCTTTCCCATCAGCTTCGGCCTCCGTTTTATAGTCAGTATCTTGCACAAACGCCGCAAACTGACCCCGGGTCACCTCATATTTGCCCAGCTTAAACGCCGCCACCTGCACTCGATGCTGCGGACCTTCCCTACTATACCGTCCCTCCTCCGACTCTGGCGAACCCATCATAAAACTACCGGCTGGAATGGAGACCATCTCCGGCTCAAACGGTACCCACCTATCTTGCGATACCAAAATTTCAACATTCCTATTCATCCGCTTGACCACCACATCCCATACCACCAATCCCAAGAACGAGACCCCTAAAACCCCAACCAACTTAAGTACCCATTTAATCTTGCTACCCAGCAGCAACTTCAACAACACCCCCGCATCAGCTGGACGCCGCGGCCGCCGCGCAAATCGACACTTTGCTAGCACCTTTCTAATTCGAGCCGGAACCTTCAAACCTGCAATATCATCCGGATACTGGGGAAACTCAACTACAGTTCCCCGCACCATCTGCCACATCATTACCCCTAACGCATAAACATCATCCGCCGGACTCGCCGCCTCCCCGGCCTCCTGCTCCGGTGACATATACCCATAACTACCATAACCAGCCACCGTCAACACCGACGAA
>JXSN01000306.1 GCA_001276605.1 Achromatium sp. WMS2 | reverse complement strand
TGCAGTACGACCTAAAGCGTGGGCTGCGCGATTATCAGAGGACATAAGTGCCACCCGGAGCATGTTTTCCCTAGATAAAGTCGCCTTGCCAATAAGCAATCTGGAACGGCTATACCGCAACGTATCCTTGTCATCTTCCGTAATAGTGATCATCTCATCCAAAGGCAGATTTGCATCCAAAAATGGTAGGATGCGGAGTTTGAGCAATGATCCCATGTGGAGTTACACGTAAGGCTTCCCGTTCTAAACCTATTAGATTTGAGGCTACAAGCTTGCTAATTTTGGTGTTTATTAGCAAACTAAGGTGATTTCTCAGCGCTTGATACATATGAAAAGTATTAAAAAATAAGGTAACATATATCAAACATAAGTGAATGCAATGTTATTAATCACAGCGGTTATTACCAAGATATAGTTGTGCCGTTCAGGTCTAAAAATTTGCCACTATCTGTTATTGTGACGCGTTCTATCACGGATCGCATCTTGGTGACGCTTTGCCCAACATTAAGCTCGGCATTTTCGCCACCCATGTCTGTGCGTACCCAACCCGGGTGTATGGCAATTACTATTATGCCTTTGGGGGATAGATCTAGTGCCATATTGTGAATTACCGCATTTAAGGCGGATTTTGTTGAGCGATAGATATAATATTTACCTGTTGTATTTTCAGAGATACTCCCCATTTTACTAGTTAAA
This sequence comes from Achromatium sp. WMS2, assembly GCA_001276605.1. GTDB lineage: Bacteria > Pseudomonadota > Gammaproteobacteria > Chromatiales > Chromatiaceae > WMS2. The sequence continues at coordinate 1,378 of JXSN01000306.1, read as the reverse complement.
TTAACTACTACCGGACTTGGGCTTAAAACAAGATTAGCTATCAAATTTTCTGTGAGCTTAAGTGGAGCTATGGCATTTACCTTCATGGAATAAATCCAGGAATCGATATCAGTGTTGCCAAAATTTTGTAATTTGGGACCTAGCACACCGGCATTATTGATTAGCATATCCAATGGTTTACCCATTAGAATGCCGTTTATTTGAGTAATGTCATTCCATGCGGTAACATCAAGTTGATGCACGCTCAGCAGTTTGCCGGATTCAATTACCATACGATTCAGTTCATGGGCCCGGCTTGGATTGCGACAGGTTGCGTGTACGCGCCAGCCGGCTGCGATGTATTGCCTGGTAAATTCCAAGCCAATGCCACGATTGGCGCCGGTAATTAAAACGTTATTGGTTCTTTGCATATTGTTATCGTTGCCTTATCATAGTTGGAGCCTGTCATGAGATGAAAGTTTGGTATTTTGGGGACTGCGATGAAGGCCTTGCATTAGGTACCCAAAGCCGTTAATACGTATGGCCTACCGCTATTATAACCTGTATGCTAGGATTAGACTAAATTTCGCTCCAAATTGTCAGTAACCATAGATTTATCAGTGTACTTGGAATCTATTTTACATTAAACGGATAATGGCTATTTACCCTACCCCAAAAACCGGGTTTATGCTGTAGGATTTAGGAGCTGGTAGCTTATGTGGACCATTTATTGTTGACTGGATTTACTTGGTTATAAGTGTAGAAAACAGTTACAATAGATGATTAAGCTCATACAGCAAACGTTATGAATATTTAGGATTTAGCTAAGAGGATTTTCATGTATAAGTTTAAAACTTTGTTGATTCGTGCATTAATGTCATGTGCAATAATGTCTGCTTTTACCGTCACGCCTTTAGAGGCTAGGAATCAAAGCGGCTCCATTTGTAAAAAAGACACCAGGGGCAATTGCGTTAATCCCAAGCAAAGTGTGCAACAACGCAGAGGTAATAGGCCCAAGTTAAGGGCAGGAGTTAACTCAACATCGGAAGATGCGGTTGCTTCCGACGCCAATGCCGGACAAGCTAGTGTTAAAGTTCCTAAGACTTTATGTAACAGCGTATTGGTGCTGGATGCTCAAGGTCAGCAAGTGCTGGCTAAGAGAGTGGATACAGTGCATCCCATAGCCTCTATTACTAAACTAATGATGGCCATGGTAGTTTTGGATGCAAATCTGCCTTTGGATGAGATGATCACTATTACGGAAGATGACAAGGATACGTTGCGGTATAGCCGTTCCAGATTGCTTATTGGCAAGGCGACTTTATCTAGGGAAAACATGCTCCGGGTGGCACTTATGTCCTCTGATAATCGCGCAGCCCACGCTTTAGGTCGTACTGCA
>JXSN01000305.1 GCA_001276605.1 Achromatium sp. WMS2 | reverse complement strand
AATATTATGGATAATTTTATTAAATATCTAAAATTCATAGCACATCATTTCCTGAAATTGCAATTACCTATTTATGTTGCCAAATAACCCTCTAAGATGACTTTAGAGATGACTTTTAAATCTAAATATCTTGGCAAAACTTGGCAACTTGCTATAGTTTGAGATCAGCAACTCTTATTTGGCGTATAAACCAGACAGTTCTCGGGTTGCTAAAAAGCTAATTTGAGGCCAACGCTCTTGGGTAAGGCTAAGATTGATCTTAGTTGGCGCTAAATAAACCAATAATCCATCCCCATCTTCGGCCAAATTTTCGTAAACTCTGTTGCGAAACTCCTCAAGCATTTTTGGATCATCACACTGTATCCACCTTATGGTTTGAATGCCAACAGGCTCAATTGTTGCCTCTACGTTGTATTCATCACGTAATCTGAAGGTGGCAACATCAAATTGTAATGCTCCCATGGCACCTAAAATTAAATCATTATTTTTTAAAGGTCTAAATACCTGAGTAGCTCCTTCTTCGCACAATTGGGTAACTCCCTTATGTAGTGCTTTACTACGCAGTGGATCTCTTAAAACTACACGCCGAAAAAGCTCAGGCGCGAAATATGGTATACCTACGTATTGGAGTTCTTCACCTTCAGTAAAGGTGTCGCCGATTTGAATGGTACCATGATTGTGCAATCCAATGATATCGCCTGGCCAAGCCTCTTCCACATGCCGTCGTTCATCAGCTTGAAAGGTAATAGCATTGGAAATTTGTACCGTTTTCCCCAGTCGTACATGGCGTATGCGCATTCCTTTAGTATAATTACCAGAACAAATTCGCATAAATGCTATTCTATCGCGATGTGCTGGATCCATATTAGCTTGAATTTTAAAAATAAATCCACTGAATTGATCTTCTTCAGGATTTATTTGGCGCTGCATGGTAGCTCGAAAGCGTGGTGGTGGAGCATATACAGCAAGAGCATCCAGTAATTCCTGTACACCAAAATTATTAATTGCAGAACCAAAGAATACTGGTGTTTGCAGGCCATGACGATAAGTGTCAACATTCAAGCTGTGACTGGCACCTTGAATTAACTCGATATCAGTGCGTAATACCTCCGCCTGTGCATCTAACAATGTATTCAATCTTGGGTTATCTAAGCCCTGAATAGTTTCACCTACGACTATGCGGCCTCCGTGTTGTGGTTTAAAAAGATGAATTTTATTGGTCCTAAGATCGAAGACACCTTTAAAATACCTACCCATACCGATAGGCCAAGTTATAGGGGCACACTGGATATTTAGGACTGATTCTATTTCATCCAGTAACTCCATTGGATCGCGCCCTTCACGATCTAACTTGTTAATAAACGTTAAAATTGGGGTATTACGTAATCGACAAACCTCCATTAATTTAATGGTTCTTTCCTCAACACCTTTAGCGGCATCTATTACCATTAGTGCTGAATCAACAGCAGTAAGCACCCGATAAGTGTCTTCGGAAAAATCCTCATGACCTGGAGTATCGAGTAAATTGATAATATTTTCTCCATATCCAAACTGCATTACTGATGTGGTAACAGAAATTCCACGTTGTTTTTCCATTTCCATCCAATCGGATGTTGCATGCCTTGAGGCCTTGCGCCCCTTCACTGTCCCGGCTAGCTGTATGGCTCCACCGAACAGCAAAAGCTTTTCGGTAAGGGTGGTCTTGCCAGCATCAGGATGCGAAATAATAGCAAAAGTGCGACGTTTATTTATTTGTTCTTGTAATTGTGATATTGACATAAAAAATTAAACTAACTTTGGACATGCTGTTGTACCTTGAAACAGAGAGTGGTGCTTATTTGCTACTGCATATTTTGATGTCTACCATGCAAAGCGATTAACTTTGATCCCCTATTGTTCGTTATCTAGATATTAGCGATGGCAACATGCAGGAAGGCTCGTTTCGGGTGGATGCTAACATTTCGATTCGCCAACTGGGAACAACTAAACTTGGAACCCGTGCTGAATTAAAAAATATCAATTCTTTTAAATTTTTAGAAAAGGCCATTGAGTTTGAAGTAGACCGTCAGATAGA
>JXSN01000304.1 GCA_001276605.1 Achromatium sp. WMS2 | reverse complement strand
GTCAATAATGGCTCGATTGCGCATGGCAGCGGGAGTTAACTTAGCGCGGTCATTGGGGTTAAAAGATGGTTGGTTTACCATGGCTAGTATTTCACTAGTTTGGGCATCGAGTATAACTGCTGTGGCGCCAACAGCTTTGTTTTCTATTACCGCTCTTTTTAATTCTAGATATGCTAAAAACTGCAAACGTCTATCAATGCTCAGAGTTAGTGGACGCCCTGGTTCAGGTGGGCGCACTAGGCCTACCTCTTCTACTACTCGGCGCTGCCCGTCTTGCATTACGATGCGCAGCCCAGGTTTTCCCGCGAGGACTGCATCTTGAGTTTTTTCTACACCTTCTTGGCCGCGATCTTCAGCGTTAGTTATGCCTATTATGTGAGCGGTTACTTCGCCACTTGGGTAGTAACGCCGATATTCTTGTTCTAGACCGGCGGAACCTAAGCGATAGCGTTCGAATAAGGCCTTAACTTGGTCGCCACGGTCGGGGGATAGGTTCTTTTTGACATAGACAAATCCTTTGTCTTTGTTCTTAGTTAACAGTGTTTGCAATTCCGCCAATGGTGTTTCGATCAAGCTGGCTAGACTAGCGGTAAATTTTGGACTGTTCGGCAAATGTCTGGGGTCAACCCATACTGAGAACATTGAGGAACTAATAGCCAGGGGTTCGCCGTGGCGGTCACTAATTTCGCCTCGGTGTGCTGGAATGGGTATTTCTCGTAAATAGCGATGTTTTCCTTGTATTTCCAAGTAATCCCTTTGGATTATTTGACGATTGGCTGTACTCCATAGCAGGGCTATGAGCCCTACTCCTAAAATGCCCAATAGTAGACGGCGGCGGCCTGCATAATCAGGTTTAATTTCTTGTTTTTTGTTGACAGCATCGCCATGCATGGTGATATATTACCTTAATATCTGAATTTCACCGACCGCGGGAATATGCAAATTTAGCTTTTCCCGGGCCTGGGTTTCTATCCGTAGGTAACTAGCTAAAGTGCTTTCTTCAAGTTGTAACCGCATCCAGTGGGTTTCCGATTTACTACATTCGGCGTTAATTATTTGCAGCTGAGAGAATATTTTGCGACTTAGGTATTTAAAATAAACGACGCCTATTCCAGAGGTTATGTTGGCTATGGCTAGAATTATGATTATCCAGAGAGTGGAGCGATTCATGCCAATTTCTCCGCTACCCTAAGTTTGGCACTACGTGACCTGGGGTTATTGTTAATTTCGGTAACGGTGGGTGTTACAGCAGAAGTAATTAATTTTAGTTTAGGCCTACTGTGGGTGTGGGTAATGGGTATTTCTTTGGGGACGTCTTGACCCCGTGCTTGTTGCTTAAAAAAGTGTTTGACTATTCGATCTTCCAGGGAGTGAAAACTTATCACTAGTAAACGTCCGCCTGTAGTTAAGGCTCTTAGTGCTATCGGCAGTATTGCTTTCAGCTCATTAAGTTCTTGATTAATTTGCATTCTTATGGCCATAAAGCTGCGAGTAGCTGGATGTTTATTACTTTCCCAAGCTGGATTGGCGGTAGCAATGATAGATGCCAGGTGACCGGTGGTGGTTATTGGTTGTTGTTGGCGCGTGGTTACTATGGCTTTAGCAATACGTTTGGCAAAGCGTTCTTCACCAAAGTCTCTAAGTACTTGGATGATTTGATTTTCAGTGGCTTCGGCTAGCCATTGCTTAGCAGTCAGTATTTGCTGTTGAGTATTCATGCGCATATCCAGTGGGCCGTTGGTTGTAAAACTGAAACCACGTTCTGGTGTGTCGAGCTGCGGCGAGGATACACCTAGGTCCAATATGATACCGTTAACTTTGCCATCCAATTCTTTGGTTTGAATTATTTGACCTAAATTTGAGAACTCGGTGTGAATCAGTTCCAGACGTTTGTAGTTTTTAGCATATCTAGAATTAAAAAGAGCGGTAATAGAAAACAAAGCTGTTGGCGCCACAGCAGTTATACTCGATGCCCAAACTAGTGAAATACTAGCCATGGTAAACCAACCATCTTTTAACCCCAATGACCGCGCTAAGTTAACTCCCGCTGCCATGCGCAATCGAGCCATTATTGAC
>JXSN01000303.1 GCA_001276605.1 Achromatium sp. WMS2 | reverse complement strand
AAGCGAAACTCGTTACGACTTTGCCATGCTAATTCCCCAATTCAAGGGCAAAGCGATCCGCTACTTAGACAAAGACGGCAATGACCTATCAGGGAAGCTTTTAAATCCGGCCGGATTCATGAAAGTGGACGCGGTGTACGGCAAATCCTATGAAGACCTAGATGGTCCGGATTGGCCAAAAAACCTATCAAAATCAGGATTATAAGAATATTTTTGCGGTCGGCATTGCCTTTGCCCCCCCCGGATTCATGTCCAAACCCTTCGTTTCTAGCAAGGGTGTGACTATTGCTCCGGCAATCCCGCGTACTGGGTATACGTCCGAGCTTACCGGCAAGGCCGCCGCTCTAAACATTGCCGAAATGATTCAAGGACGCGAACCGTGCCATACCGCTTCCATGGCGGAGACAGCTGGCATGTGTATTGCATCATTAAAGAATTCACTATTCAAAGGTTCAGCCTGTACCATTGGTATCTACCCGATTGTACGGAATAGAGAGAGATTTCCAGAACACAATGGTCGCGACATTAAAGCCGCCACTGTTGAACTGGGTCTAGCGGGAGCATGGTTTAAGCGCGTATTGCACCATGCCTTCCTTCACAAACTGGCTGGTAAACCGATGTGGAAGTATATTCCATAACCGGGCCGGATGTTGGTTTTGGTAAAAGCGTTTGCCGATTGGACCAACACCGTGGTTTTAGTGCTAGTCGGATTTTTTAGCAATCGGTTGGTTGTTGTACACGAAATAGAGAGAGGGTTATATGACCTATACGCTGACTGATGCCGTAAAACGTTTAAACGGCAACTTAGCTTGGCAGGTTTGGCGTTTCACCTGCTTGTCCTTCAAATTTATGAAATTGACCCGCCAAGGTTCTTGATTCGCTTTAAGTCAAGACCCGGAAGCCCTGCCTTTGTAGTACTAGAGAGGCGGGGCTTTTTGCTGCTAAGTTATATGGGGGTATATTCCACAATACTTTTATCTCAGACAGTGTTAATCAGCTTTTGCAATGCGGACTCATCCAATATAGTTATCCCCAACTGTTGCGCTTTAGCGTATTTATCACCTGCATCGGCCCCTGCCAGTAAATAATCTGTTTTAGTGGAAATACTACCAACGACCTTAGCTCCTAACGCTTCCAGTTCGGCTTTCATCTGACTACGACTGCGACTTAACGTACCAGTAATTACTATGGTTTTGCCGGCCAGTGGACCATTGGTTGTAGCTTGCGCTTTGGATTGTGGATAGGGCCAGGTTATTCCAGCCGCCAATAATCTATCGATTACCTCATTATTGTGTGCCTGTTGGAAAAATGTAACTATATGTTCTGCTGTGACTTGGCCTATGCCCTCTACTGCACATAAATCAACGGTACTGGCTGCCCTAAGCTGTTCCAGTTGGGGAAAACTCCGTACTAAAACGGCGGCGGTTGCCTCGCCTACTTCTCTAATACCCAGTGCGTATATGAACCGTTCTAAGGTAGTATTTTTACTCCGCGCTATGGCCTGCAATAAATTAGCAGCGGATTTTGGCCCTAATCGCTCCAAGCCAATTAATTGCTGAGTATTCAAGGCATATAAATCCGCAGGGTTGGTAACCAAATTGCGTTCTACCAATTGGTCTATAATTTTTTCACCCAAACCCGTAATATCCATAGCAGTTCGTGTAGCAAAATGCCTTATTGCTTCTTTACGCTGTGCCGAACAAAACAAGCCGCCGCTACATCTTATAGTACTATTATCAATATCTTGAATTAGATCAGATTGACAAATCGGACAATTTTGTGGTACTTTTATTGCGAGCGCATTTTCAGGACGCTGTTCCAGCAATACTTTACCTATCTGTGGTATTACATCTCCAGCCCTATACACCACAACCCAATCATGTATACGCACATCTTTGCGTTTAAGCTCTGCAAAATTATGTAACGTGGTATTAGATACAGTAACCCCTCCCACTTGCACTGGTTTTAGGTGGGCTACTGGTGTAATACCACAGATAGGTAAAGTATTGCTGGAACAGCGTCCTGAAAATGCGCTCGCAATAAAAGTACCACAAAATTGTCCGATTTGTCAATCTGATCTAATTCAAGATATTGATAATAGTACTATAAGATGTAG
>JXSN01000302.1 GCA_001276605.1 Achromatium sp. WMS2 | reverse complement strand
TAAATTATTTATTGGTCAACGGTTAGGAAAAGTTCCGGATAGTGTTGTAAGTGCCACGGTAGCTCGAGATTTAGCTCGATTACAAAAGACTTTACGTCTCAAGCCTAGTACCACACAACGCTTGTTAGATCTGGATTTGCGCAATGCTACCGATTTAGAACGTAGCTATTTATTGCATCGTTTACAGATACTTAATATTCCATGGGGTAAAAAAGTAGATACTCCAGCGTCGGCTAAAGGTACCTTTCACGAATATTGGCAATTGCAGTGGGCACCGGAATTCGAAATTAATATTGTTGAAGCCTCACTTTGGGGTAATACTGTAGAAGCAGCCGCAGGTTCCTTGATCTGTGATAAAGTATCTAGAGAAACCGATCTGGGCGTTGTGGCAGAAATGGCCAATCAGGTGCTAGATGCCAATCTACCGATGGCTATAGATCCCACCGTTGCCATGCTGGATACGATTGCAGCTACCACTAGTTCCGTAACTCAGTTAATGACGGCAATTCCATCTTTCGCTAGAATTTTGCGCTATAGTAGTGTAAAAGATATTGACGTTGAACATGTAGTACGTATTTTAGATGGCATATTTGAGCGTACTTGTATTACTTTACCAATGACTTGCAGTTCTTTAGATGATGAAGCTGCTAATATGATGCATAAGCACATTCTAGCTGTACAACAATCCGTCAAAATGCTAGGTAACCCAGTTTATATTGATATTTGGCAACAAACTTTGATAGCTTTGGTTAATTCTTACAATCTACACGGTTTATTGGCAGGTGCCACAACACGCCTGCTGTTAGATGAACAAATCGAGGCTGCACACCAAATTCAAGTACGACTTAATTTAGCCCTGTCTTATGGAGCAGATCCTAAAGCAGCGGCCGATTGGTTAGCTGGTTTTCTACACCATAGTGGTATTATATTATTACATGACGATAACTTATGGATGGCTCTGGATGTATGGCTTACTGGATTGCCAGAGTTAGATTTTATTCGTATTTTACCCCTATTGCGCCGTACCTTTGGGCAATTTCCAGCGGGTGAGCGCAGGCAAATTGGCGAGCGCGCCAAACATCAGGGACCTTTGGCAACCGGCGTTACACCTGCGGTTACTGAATTTGATCTTGAATCTTTGCACTGGGATCCCCAGCGCACTGATTTGATTATTGGAGGTTTAGCTGCCATATTTTTGGTAAAACCATAATAGATTTGGATTTATTACGTGTTACGAATAATTGGATAAATTTCTCAACGACTTGGTACAATTTTATCCAAGAACTGATGTATAATCCTATTTAGGAATTCCATGTCACTGATTAGGTCAGTCATGGTATGTTAAAAATGTTTGTAACTAGGGCGTGTCACCGTATATATTACCGTAACTACCCACTATATAGCTGTAGGGAACACTGGATCGTGTTTAGTACTTTGTGTAATTTATATGCGCATCATGTTTTCACAGTAAACATGATGGATAAGTAGTTACAATTTTGGCTTTGAGTAGATATTTTGGAAAAAATAGCTAATTATCTCGTAAACCGCCGTGCTGGTGTATTATTACACTTAACCTCCTTACCTGGAATCGATGGCGGAAATTTAGGTCAAGAAGCATACAGATTTGTGGACTTTTTGTCTAACAACGGCTTCAGTATTTGGCAAATGCTGCCTATCGGTCCCACCGGTCCTGACGGATCCCCATATCAATCCAGTTCCGTACACGCTGGTAACCCTAGATTTATTGATTTTACACCTAAAGCTTTATTCAATTGGTGAATTATTGCGTATCACATTCTAGACCAAACGTCCATAGCCCGCGATAAGCTTTCGCAAGCGCGGTCCCAAATCTGTTGGTAGCATATCCCAATTAAAACGCCTCGTCCAATTACCGGTGATAGTGCCAGGTAAATTCATACGGTGTTGACCATCTAAGGCCAAAAGGTCCTGCATGGGTATTATAGCCAATGCAGCCACGGATGCCAAAGCAGTCCTAATCATTGGCCACGGCATAGGCTCTTTGGACCAACCTAAAAAATCATCTACCGCAAGCTGGGTATCTGCATCTAGAGCCTGATACCAGCCTAAAGTTGTGTTATTATCATGGGTGCCTGTGTAC
>JXSN01000301.1 GCA_001276605.1 Achromatium sp. WMS2 | reverse complement strand
TGGCAATTACCCCTAACACGATATCTGAAATTCGATATACCCCCATAAGAGCCAATAATAACCAGGCAGTTTTAGTGCCATAACGCTCGAAAAAATCACGTATCGGGGCTACATACGTTGCCTCTAAGGTTTCTGACTGGACTAACTGGATAAATATCAGTAGTCTAACTGCAATCCAGGCCATGGCCAATGACACCAGTAAGCGCAATATTTCCCCTAGAAAGGCCAAGGAATTACATTCGCTTTCAGCAAGAGCACTACCAATGACCTGAAATGTGGTAATAAATGTTAAGACTGCAAGCAAAAAGGTTACCACAAACCCCAAGTAGTCCCGTAATGGTTTATTGGCTCGATTGGAGGTGACTTCCGGTTCCGGCACTAATAATGTAGTAATAGGTCCAATGAACATAGCACCGGCCATGGTTAAATAGGTAAACATCCAGGCCGAATATTTATAGTCTCCCACCTTGGTACCTAAAAAACTAGCTAAGTACAAAGCCCCGGCTCCGGTTACTAACATCCCGACCCGGTAACCGGCGATATAGCTCGAAGATAGCATGGCCTGCATAGAACTGGGAGCAGATTCAATGCGATAGGCATCCACTACTATGTCTTGAGTAGCAGAGGCAAATCCCAATAAAACCGCAGCTAATGCCATATGTAACAAGCCATTAGGCTCTATTGGATTAGTACTAGCCATAATCACGATGGCGGCTATTATCATGAGTTGTGCTGTCAATAACCAGGAACGGCGGCGCCCTAAAATTCTAGTTAGCAGCGGTATTGGTAACTTATCTACCAGGGGTGACCATACGAATTTGAATGAATAGGCCAAGGCAGCCCAACTAAAAAAGGTCACATTGGCCCGTTCTACTCCAGCTTCGCGTAGCCATAAAGATAAGGTAGAAAAAATTAGTAATAGGGGTAAGCCAGCAGTAAAACCAAGGAATAACATAATTATAACTTGGGGTTGCAATAAGCTGTGAAACGTAGAGCGCCAGGTATGGTTTAGGGTACTGCCATTGGTCATGATAATTTATTCTTACTTGGTTTCAGTTAAAGAGGTTGAGTATTGTCAATTATATGCTAGGCTTTTCTACTTTGGGACCATCCTTTCTTAATCTTCCAGGTACAACATGGATCAGGAACAGCAACAATTACAGCTCAAACAGCTTATTACTAGAGGTAAGGAGCAGGGTTTTCTTACCTACACTGACATCAATGATCACTTACCGCCGGACGTGGAATCGGAGCAGATAGATGACATCATCCATATGATAAATGATATGGGCATAATGGTGCACGAAACCGCTCCGGATAGCGATAGTCTTATGGGTGATTTGTCAGCAGACGATGATATTGCTGATGTCGAAGTTGCCGCTTTTGCCCTGGTAGACAGTGATTTTGGTCGCACAACTGATCCGGTGCGCATGTATATGCGTGAGATGGGTACGGTTGAATTGCTCACGCGTGAAGGGGAATTGAAGATCGCACGGCGGATCGAGGACGGTCTGAACCAAGTGCAGGAATCTTTGTCGCATTACCCAAAAACCATTGAAAAACTGATAGCTTTTTTTGACCGCGTGTCCGATGATGGCCTAAGAATCTCAGATATAATTAGTGGTCTTGCTGATTCTAGCACAAGCGAGTCTGTTATTGCTGATGAGTCTAACGACAATGTTGCCCATGTAGATTCTAGCAATAATGACGTAGATGTAGAGGATAGCAATGATGATGATGATGATTCTAACGATGAATTAGCGGTGTTAAATGACGCCGGCCCCGATCTGAATGAAGTCGTCGTGCGTATGGAGCGGATAAGAATTTTACACAAAGAATTATTGGATATTCTGAAAACCCGCAGCATTAAAGATCATCGTTGTCAAGATATCCAAGCGCAAATAACGACAATATTCCTAGAGCTAAAATTGGTGCCAAATGTGTTTAATGAACTCATTAGCACCCTACGTAGCACAGTAGAACGTATTCGGGCCCAAGAGAAGTCTTTGATCGCGTATTGCGTAGAACAGGGTGGGATGCCAAGGGCCAGTTTCATAGAATCTTTCGTTGGCAACGAAACCAATACCCATTGGTTGGATGAGCAAATTACCCCTAATAAGCCATATGCTAAAAATTTACAGC
>JXSN01000300.1 GCA_001276605.1 Achromatium sp. WMS2 | reverse complement strand
CCAAATAAGAGTTGCTGATCTCAAACTATAGCAAGTTGCCAAGTTTTGCCAAGATATTTAGATTTAAAAGTCATCTCTAAAGTCATCTTAGAGGGTTATTTGGCAACATAAATAGGTAATTGCAATTTCAGGAAATGATGTGCTATGAATTTTAGATATTTAATAAAATTATCCATAATATTAATATGTATTGTATTTGCACCAATAGTTACTAGTGCTGACAGGATATCTGTAGTTGCGAGTTTTAGTATTTTAGGTGATTTAATCGTAGAAGTTGGTGGTAACCGCGTTGATGTAAACGTCCTTGTCGGTCCTGATAGTGATGCTCACATATACCAGCCAACCCCTCAGGACGCCAAAAGAATAGCGCATGCTAAACTGGTGGTAATAAACGGGTTGGGCTTTGAAGGCTGGATGGAGCGTCTTATAAAAACCAGTGGTTTTTCCGGACTAGTGACCATAGCCAGCACCGGAGTAGTGCCACGTTTATTGGGCAGCACCCAAGATGGTACTAACCATTCCCATAATGATCATTCCGGAGTGGACCCGCATGCTTGGCAAAATCTACAAAATGGCATCATTTATGTGCGTAATATTAGCCAAGCTTTATCCGAAGTAGATCCACAATCAGCTAATTATTACCAACAGAGAGCAGCGAATTATATTGAGCAATTAAAACAACTTGACCAAAAGTTAAGGCAATATATAGCAGCACTACCTATAAAACAGCGTAAAATTATAACATCTCATGATGCGTTTGGGTATTTGGCAGATGCTTACGACCTAACTGTATTGTCACCTATTGGAATAAGCACGGATACTGAGGCCTCCGCTGCTGGCGTGGCTAAATTAATCCGGCAAATTCGTCATGAGCGGGTTAAGGCCATTTTTATAGAGAATATTAGCGATACCAAGTTGATAAGGCAAATTGCGTCAGAAACCGGAGTCAAAATTGGTGGTACACTATTCTCAGACGCATTATCCACTGCTCAAGGACCAGCAAATAGCTACCAGGCCATGATTAAGCACAATGTCAGTACCATCTTCACGAGCCTTGGTATCAAAGTTTTTGAGTAAGGTGTCAGTGGTAAAGAAACTATGGTATACTCAATAAACTCATCTGAAGGCTAGCCCTTCAATATTTGAGCAGTTTGTGCCAAACTAAAAAGAATTAGGCCATAACTCAAACCGAATGGGTACTGGTTTTGTGTTTAACCTCAGCATTTAAAAACACCTTTGAAGGATATGTACAATGTTTAGCCATAAATATATTAAGTTACCATTGTCAATTAGCGTTATTATACTGCTAATGGCCTATCTCGGATTACCAACATTAGGCTATGCTGCTGATAATGCTGTTGTTGCTAGACCAACGGTTGGAAATAATGTTACTAGAGCACAAGCATTACCGCCAGTAGTTAGAAGAAACCCAGCACCGGCGGCTATACCTAGGCCAGCACCCGCGATTAACAAAGAGGCGAAACCAGAGGCAGGCCGTGAGGACTACTTCGTCAGTTCTGATACCGTGATTATTGGCTGTACATCTGGTATGGCAGCAGGAATTTTAGTCGGAAGCGTGCCTGTATCTGGTGCGGTTATGTCTGGTATTGGCTTGCCGGAAAGCATCAATCTATTACTAAATTTGGCCGGAATGGGTTGTGGTGTAGGAGCCGTCAGCAGCGCTGTGGCCATATTTACTGCCTGGATGTTAGCACCCTAGAATCCTGATTTTCTTCGCAGCTAGAGTGAAACCATTGTTGGCTGCCTTGGGCGCAGTTATTTCAAAGTAGGATGGAAAATCCGTACCTTTGAAAGTAAGGCTGAGTACCATTTGGTTATACTAAAAAAACAGCTTATTCGCAAATTTGGTAGACTTTCTTAGGGACGCACTTAAAAAATTGGAGACTGCCATCTCGAATCAGTTGGAGATTTGCCCGGGGGTATTTTTGATGCTAATAGCGTTGAGGAATTATTGCAGTAATTACTGATTTTGTCCACAAAAAATACATTTTGATCGTTCCCATACTCCGGAGTGGGAACTCTTCCGGGGGTGCTCCTGCGTACCCCACTGCATTTTATCGAATATGCATATCGTTCATGCTAAAATACCAGGTGCTCACCCACTAATACTTTGATAACAAAATACATTGCAATAT
>JXSN01000299.1 GCA_001276605.1 Achromatium sp. WMS2 | reverse complement strand
ACCACATATCTTAATTGCGAAATAATAGAATACAAGAACTTGAACTACAGCGAGATTAGGTATTCGGGAAGATAGGCCTGCCTAGCCTAGTATGGTGCTCACCCCGCCAATATTTTGATAATGAAAATCTCATATTTTAAGCTATAATTATATACCAAAAACTATTCTTGTGGAGGGTCGTGTCCATGAGACAAGCAAAAGATTGGCGGGTAAGCACCATACTAGGCTAGGCAGGCCTATCTTCCCGAATACCTAATCTCGCTGTAGTTCAAGTTCTTGTATTCTATTATTTCGCAATTAAGATATGTGGTTGGGGCCTGTACGCTGAGTTCAGGCCAATTACACCAATTCTGGATTTAGAGGCGGCAATTGCTTTTTAGACGCTGATTGTACAGCTGTCGACCTACCCCATATAGATTTAATACTAGGACGTATTTGACGTTCAAATTCCGACTTCCAACGCGTAAAGTCGATAACTTGATTACCATATAGATTAGAATCCAGGACCCCAAATAGTCTGTTTAAGCGTTCTAGATTAGTACTAAGTTGTAATTTAACAATACGTTTGGCCAATTCTATATTGGGCGTGTATGGACCTATTGTTAATGATCGCCAAGATAAAACTTGCAAGTGTTGAAGCCAAGCTGACGGTATTTGTTCTGTATTTGCAGATTTTACCCATAACCAAAATTTTATTGGTAGTGGGAGTAATCCAGCGATATTATCAGTTATTTTTAACTTACCATACAGTGATCTAAAATTAAACCTCAAATTAGCACCTCGTGCTAATTTTATCCCAGCATTGGACCTGAATGCTGCAACCGGGAAATATTGTTCCAATACCCCGCTGTAATTAACACCGATCCAATAGCCAAATAGTAACATAAACACCATAAGTGGCCCCAGCAGCGGTAACCAATAACTATTGTATTCAGAAGGCCTATTTGATCGATTACCATTTCCAGATGTATCTAACAATTTAATTGGTAAGTTTGCGTATTCTACTAGATCGGTATGCACATTAAACCAGGCAAGGCGCAATGATGGCAAGCGTAAAATGCCACGATATTGTGGCACCAAAGTATAATTTTCTGTGCGAATTCCCATTATATGACGACCATCCTGAGATGGACCACTTTCAAACTCTGTTTTACCACGATATATACGAAAATCTTGGGCTTGTAGTAAATTTTCTAAACTTGGCAATTGATTAGCTAGGGATCCGGCGGCTTTGACCTTGAACACTAAAGTTAATGGCACACCAGGTTCAACTTGCGGCGCTTCCTTTAAATTTGAACTTATGGCCAATTGTTCCAGCGGTAACCATGGTGTAACTCCAGGCACCTGCGGACGTACCTTTAAATGCAAGGGTTGAGCAGCGTTTAATGTTAATTTACTTTCTTTAGAGCCATTTTCCGCAGTTACAGTAATGTTAACAGCCAAGGCTATATCCGTATCTCCGACAAGTAGAGGAGTCAACATGTAGCGCATTTCGTTTACCATTTGCAACTGCAAGCCGGCAGGACGAGCATAAGCTGTTGGTTCCAGTAATGCCTGAAAAGTAACCGCTTGGGTTTGGGGTAAAATAGGGTCTATTTCTTTTACATTGTTAACGTTATCCCCCAGGGTTGTGGTTATAATTCTCAGGGTAAGAATTACATTTTCCTGCAAATAAGGATTGACATTGGTTATATCGAATTCAAATTTAGGAGGTATTTGCGTATATTTGGGCTTTTCATATCGATATTTATTCGTATCAACTACTCCCGGTTGACTGAGTGGCAACCCGGTCCTCCCTGGAGCCGATGGATAGTTGTACCCACTATTAGGGACGCCACTTTGCTGAGGTATTCCACCACTCCTAGTTCCTCCACCAGGAACTATTCCAGTAAAACCAGGATTAACTAATGGTTGGGGTGGGTATGCTGACCAATCTGCATATTTTATTGGTGACGTAAATATCATAATTATAATAATAATCCACTTCGATATTACCGAACCAGTAATTGAAGATAGCCTTTTTATATTGATTACCATGGCCTAGGTTCCCCAATAAAATTGGTAGCCTTATTATTTTGATACTGCCTTTCTTCAAAGATAAGAGTATTACGCATTAGGAACGACGGATCGCCCTCTACTCGGTCCAGCATTTGTTC
>JXSN01000298.1 GCA_001276605.1 Achromatium sp. WMS2 | reverse complement strand
ATACTGTTGCAGCTAGAATACGCTGAGGTTAATTATAGTACTATAAAACCTAATAAAAATGATAAAAATAACTCCATTGATTTTCAATCTCTTGCGCATGGCATTAAGATGTTGACGCTATTTCCTTTATTAGTAATCTCATTAGTGTCAGTACCCACAAATTTTAATCAATTTATTAATTACCCAATATTTTTAATGCATCTATCCATGCCATACTTATTGATAGACCTGGGAGTATTGGGAGGAAACATAACTGCTAAAGTGCTACCATGGTCCATCGCCAAGCGTTTTCGTAATTTTATTTTATATATTCATTGTGTTTTTGATTATTTATTGCCGCTGCTATTCTTTTTTATTACTGCTTTGCTTTTAGTTATATTTGCAGTATTACTGGTGGGAGCAATGATTTATTCAGGCATAACCGATGTCTTAAAAGGTAACTATACCTCAGCAAGCTATGGGGCGTTAGGTGGTTCCGTATTAGCATTATTATTGGGATTTGCTTTATTTGGGTACATAAAATATATTCGGAATTTATTTAGTAGGGAATACTACGTTTTTATACTAAACATACACGATATCATGGTAGGCAATAACCGTTATCGTCCGATTAATCTATCCAACTGAATTGTGCAACGCATTATAGTTTTTGTATCGATAAAACATAACTTGGCTTTTACACCATGATGAACACTCAATAGACATGACCTCAATTTTAAAATTAACGAGTTGAATTTATGCTGATCCTAACCGGTGATATAGGTGGCACCAACGCCCGTGTTGCGATTGCTGAAATAACCCAGCACACCACTTCGCTGTACAACGAGGCTAATTTTGCTACCGCCGATTTTTCTGGTCCCCTGGATATAGTGGCGCATAGTATAGCAACTGCTGGAATACAACCGGAATTGATTAGTTTGGGTATCGCAGGGCCGGTGCGCAATCAAGTTGGGACAGCTACCAATTTATCCTGGAGTTTCAACGCTAGAGAGCTAGAACAGCATTTGAATCTTCCTAACGTTTATATTTTAAACGATTTAGAAGCTATAGCTTGGGGAATTTCTAGATTAGTTCCTGAAGATTACCTAGAATTGCACGCGGGTCAGCCGGATCCTGAAGGTAACATTTCAGTAATTGCGATTGGCACCGGCTTGGGTAAAGCTGGAATTTGCAGACACACTGACCAATTTCACCCTTTTGCTACCGAGGGTGGTCATGCTGATTTTGCTCCCGCTACGGAATTAGAATGGGAGTTATTTAAATATTTACAACAAAATTATCCACATGTTAGTTGGGAGCGTATTGTATCCGGGACAGGAATACCACATATTTTAGAGTTTTTAGTACAATATCGAGAAGGTGTGTTGAGTCAGGCATTGCAATCCGGTTTAGCTCAAGGCGGCGGAGCGAGTTTAATTGCGGCGGCGGCTAAAACCTGTCCTTTATGTGCAGAAACTATGGAGTTATTTGTGTCTATGTTTGGTCGCGAGGTAGGGAATCATGCCCTAAATATTATGGCAACTGGTGGTATATATCTGGCTGGGGGAATTGCTCCTAAGATTTTGTCCCAGTTGCAAAACCCAAACTTTTTAGCTACTATTGCTGCCAAAGGACGTCTTCATGCCATCGTACACAATATGCCAGTACGAGTTATTTTGAATGATCAGGTTGCATTACGGGGAGCGGCTTTAGCTGGAATGGCGGCTTTGGCTATGTGATACGTTTGATATTATAGCCGATATTCCGCAGCTGCTATATAACTTGCTAATTATTAATAATATTTATTTTTGTTATAAAAATACAAATATAGTTGTTATCAAATGGTTATAATTCCTGATGCGGAATATCGGTTGTGGGGACGCAGGAGCGCCCCCAAATACATTGCCACATTAGAGAGTAGGAAAGATACGGAAAGTTACTCAGGTCGAAGGATGCTTAGAAACGCACTGCCTGCGCCTTAGGCATATCCTTTACTATTTCCCATAAATCACGCAAGGTTTGCTGTTTTTTGGGTGCATCACCTATTTCAATATCATTATTAAAATACTTGCTAATTGGATGATTAGCAAAGCTTACCTGCGGATTAGCAGGTCGGAACCCATATTTGAGTAGATCCTCTTGAGCCTCTTGACCCAATAGGTACTTCACAAAAGCTTTGGT
>JXSN01000031.1 GCA_001276605.1 Achromatium sp. WMS2 | reverse complement strand
CTTGGTTGGTATACCTCAGCTGCATTGGAAGCTGGTCTGGTTCTAGACTTGTATAAAGATTTCTGGCCACGTATTGTGGCAGCTGTTGCTGTGGTGTAGGGGGTGGAGTTCTTTGGCCGCATTCCAAACCCTGGAGCGTGGGAACGGGATGCAAGCATGATGTTTGGGATCTACTGCTCTTAAGTGAGTTGTTTGTTTTTTACAACTTCCTGGCTTGATCCCGACCAAGGCAAAAGACTGTTTACATCAATAGCATGATGGGTTAAGGAATAATTTATTAAGTGGCTAAATCATGGATATAATCAAGTGATAATTCAAAATAAATTAGAGTTATTACCAGCAATAAGCAGCTCTGACATTGATATTTATGCAAAAGCAACCGCCATTGCAACAATGGATCCTTGGTTAACTTTAGGTGTAAAAGCCGAAGATTTAGAGCCCAAGCTCGCGCCGCATTACTCACGTCGCCGTGTTTTGTGGATAATGCGTAATAAGGACAATATTGGTGTTTTAATCTTGCGTTATCCTTGGTGGCGCGGTATATACATTGAACTATTTGCCATTTGGCCGGAGTGGCAACGCCTTGGCCTTGGTAAAGAAACACTAAATTTGGTAGAAGCGTTCTTAGCACCTGGCGATAACAATCTATGGTTATTAGTATCTGGTTTTAATCATAGGGCACAACAATTCTACCAAAAAAATGGTTTTATAGCTATTGCACATATACCAGATTTGCTGGTACCTGGAGAAGATGAAATTTTACTGCGCAAACAGATTGAAATCAATTGATATCGCATCAATATACCATATTACAACCCATATCTACATGTTAATGGATGGATGGGTATTGGTATTTGGCATACATACGGATAACTACTTGCATTAAGCTACAGTAACCACCTACCCATAATATTACTTGCAGATAGGCAGTTACGAATTTTTAGCGGTTAACTTTAAACCATCGGTTCTTTAAACTATTAGTGATTAAAAAGCACTTTTCATGTTGGTGGATAAATTAAACCTTGACGTACAATTGCACAATCTAACCAAACTTATACTCGAATGCCGACACAAAAAATAATTACCTTTATAACTTTTGAAAGTCCATGGTTTAAGGCTGGTGGACTAGCTGCTGTTATGCAACGCTTACCAGGTGCTACTGCCATAGCCGTTGGACAGGCAACCGTGGTTGTTACCCCGTTTCATGAAAGCACAAACCCACGCAATAAAATTTCAACTTTATCAATGCAATACCTGGGGGATACCACTGTACAATATTCCGATACTCCGGTCACAATTAGCATTTTTAACTATATTCACCAATGTTCTTGGTATTTCTTACGTATATCCAATCAGGATAGAATACAACCACAATTTTTTAAAGCGACCAGACATCCCTTTGATTTAGACAAAAATACTTTGTTGAGAGATTCTCTGTTCTTTGGCGCCGCCGTAGTACAGGCATTGCCTATCATCGCCAACCATATGCATAAGCAGGCTAACTCAGTAGAATGGCATTTATTAGCACAAGATTGGGAAGCCGCGACCGCGTTATTAGCTTTTGCGAGTCAAAAACAACTAACAGGTAAATTACACTTAACTTTGCATAATAGTTACGATGCATTTGCTACCGATAAGGAATTCTCTAGTGTAGGAATTAATCCCACTCATTGCCATGGGGATACCATCATACATAGAACTTGCGGCATAGTGGAACAGCCAATACTCACAGTTTCTGAACAATTTGCTTTAGATTTAACCCAAGATCTATTGCAATCGGAAGTAATGGCTCCACATTTACAAAACGCATTATTGGCGGCCGAGGTGGTTGGTATTGACAATGGTCCCTTTAAATCATTGGAGGTCGATCGTTGCCAATTATATCAGGCAACGTCCGGTAATCATCAGGCACTACGTCAGTGGAAAATACACAATCGTAACATGGCATTATCCATGTTGCAAAAACAACATGAATTTAACATCCCTTTATGGGGCGATATCAACACATTTCAAGATGATATAAATTCACCGTGGATTATAATGGCTGGCCGGGATGATCCAAGACAAAAAGGCTTTGATGTAGCAGCAGTGGCAGTAGCTGATTACCTTTCTATAAATGGCCATAACCACGATTGTGCTAAATTCATTTTCTTTCCCAGCCCGGGCGATGAGGAAATCTTAGGATTAAGATTTTTAGAGGAACTATCTACCAGATTTTGTAACCATGTATTGGTTATTCCAGGATTATGGACTGAGGGTTTCGAAATTATCCTTAAGAGCGCATCCTATGGTCTCATGCCATCTTTGTACGAACCTTTTGGCATGGCCAATGAGTTTTATTTATCCGGATGTGTTGGAATAGGACGTGCCACGGGTGGCAATTTACAGCAAATAGTCCCGCTGCGTTCAGCCGCCGCATTCGGCCGTTCGGTACAAATTAGGGCTAATCGCTATCACTCGCTATCTGCGCTACCTACAGGCATACTGTATCGGGAAAGGGACTATATTATTTCAGCATTAAGTGATTGGCAAGCTATTAATGCTGCAACATACAATAAACATGGTGCAAGTCCATCTAGAATCGAGCAGCGCTTGAGCTTAACTGTGTTTCAAGAAATGGTGAAGGAATTACGGATTGCTATTGAGGATGGCGTACGTATCTACGTCGAAAATCAAGATTTATATTACCAAATGTTGGGGAATGGTATTGAACACATATTGCATAATTTTTCGTGGCATAGGGCAAGTCAAGAATATGCAAGAAGAGTTAGGTAGAATGATATTGTTTTACGATAAATATAACTTATCGTCAAATGAATATTATTTTTGATTTAGTGTAATTACCTATCTTTGAATAAAACGATCTAGTTAAGGCCTAAAATTTAGGGACCTGTATCCACAAATTATACACTATGATGGTCGTTCTTACCTGTGGAGATCGGGCGTACCGCCCAAATATACTTGATAGTTGCCATGCTCCAGCGTGGAAATGCGGTCAGGGATGCTTCAGCGTCCCTACAAGAATATATTTGAATTAGAAGTATACTGTGTTACTTGCTTAGTTTAGCATACTGCGTTTTTCCCAACCTACGAATACCAAATAATTTTATCCAGGCTAGGTAATCACCTTAGTTGTACATTATGGCCAAAAATAACTCAAGATCTGCTGTTGCCGCTTACGAAGAATTGACAGCTGGCATCAATATCGTAAAAAAGCAAGTTGTGCTTATTCCGCTACTGAACGCAACTCGTATAGAGTACGACACGGAACATAGATTTGTCAGTAAGAAAGGTTGGATTGCATGCTCAGCTTATGGAAGAATCTACGTTCATCCTACCCGACGTGCTAACCCAGAATTTTGGGCCAAGGTTCTATCCATAGGCCTAATTTGTTTGGGGTTTGCCATGATTCGAAGGCGAGAACCGCAAATCTTATGGGAACTAGCATGCTTATTAACAGCAGAACAATTTTGTAATCCACTCAAGATAGGAAAAACCCCTGAAATATTATTGCATATACCACACATAGTTCCCAATGGAGGCGAAGAAAAATTATTCCAAGATTTTGTCACTGAAGGCGTTGATACCAGGCTAGTGACGTGGGCTGAAAGCTGGCCTGGAATTGGCAAAAACTTCTTTATTGACGAATACAAATCAGATTTAGCTATTGCGGAGTGGAAATCCAGATTTGCTGATGGTATTGCATCTGGTGTGGGAGTAGCCATCAGAATTGCTTCAGGTGAAGACATAGCTCCAGATGAAATATTCCAAGTTAACTATAGGGGGGATACCCTAGCTAAGAAGGCCAAGCGTTGGTTTATGAATAACTATCCGCTACTAGGAGCCTTGGCAGCTAGTTTTGATATAGAACAGAATCCTATGCAATGTCAGCGCTACAATATCCATATTGCTGCTATTGATGTTGGAGCGCAACGAATATGGATAAACTCAGCAGCAGGTCTCAATGAAGAACAAACCTTATTTGTGTTAGCTCATGAGTTATTGCATGCTGGTCTAAATCATAGCTCAAGGTGCCAGGGACGCGATCCATTCCTGTGGAATGCAGCTTGTGATTTTATTGTTAATTCCTGGTTATTAGAAATGAATATTGGATCACCGCCTAATATTGGTATGTTATACGATCCAGAATTTATTAATCTCAGTGCCGAAGAAATATATGATTTTTTAGCGAGAAATATCCGTTACGCACGTAAGTTAGCAACTCTTAGTGGCAGACAGGGGCAACCTGATATCATTCGGGAGAATACTATTGGTAACACCGGTTTTACTGACGCCGAAGCTTACTGTAGGCGGGCCTTGGCCCGAGGAATGAATGTAGCAATTCAGGGTAATCGCGGCACTCTGCCAGTTGGCCTGATTGAGGAGATAAAAACTCTTAGTCAACCACCCATTCCCTGGGATGTGCGTTTAGCACAATGGTTTGACGAACATTTTCCACCTCCAGAACGTCCTAGAAGTTACGCTAAGCCATCGCGTAGACAGTCGGCTACACCTGATATTCCTAGACCTGCTCCCAAAATACCACTAGAGGAAACCAGAAAGGCAAGAGTATTTGGGGTGGTACTAGACACCTCCGGTTCTATGGAACCGCAATTACTTGGTAAGGCCCTAGGTGCTATTGCAAGTTATAGTTTAGCCCGCGATGTATTTGCGGTACGATTGATTAGTTGCGATGCCATAGCCTTTGATCATGGTTGGGTAATACCAGAAAATCTGTTGGAACGCTATAGCGTGCGCGGGCGCGGCGGAACCATTTTGCAACCGGGTGTAGATCAGTTGAATCTGTTAGTAAAACGTGGTGAGTTTCCGGATAAGGGGCCATTGTTAATCATCACTGATGGTTTATGCGAAAACGATATAAATATACCTTTTACTCATGCATTTATACTGCCAGAAGGACGTTATCTTCCGTTTAGATCGCGGGGGGAAGTGTTTAATATAAAGTAATGCAGTTGCCAAACAAAATTTTTGCATTGCAACTATGGTATTGAGGGGACTCTGGAGCGTGGAAACAAGCCGGTTCAGTTCGCGTATGGATACAGGAGCACTCCAGGGAAGTTCTTACTTTAGATTGTGGGAACAAGCATGAAGGTGTTGGATCGGTGGCCAGAGATCCTTGTCCATCTAGCTTGGTTGATCTGCATCACAGCTACATAGTATACAGTGTTACCACATATGTCAATACTTCCTAATTGGAACCAATATATTGCAGTATTATGGGTCTAAGCCCAAAGCTAGCCTGCGGCCGTGGCTAAAATCCAGAGTACCTTCGTATATGGCGCGACCAGTTATGGCACCTATTATATTCGGATTTGCAAGTGTAACCAGTGCTTTAACATCCTCAATATTGGTTATACCGCCACTAGCAATTACTGGAATATCTACAGATTTAGCTAAAATATCAGTTTCTATGAGGTTAGGTCCAGTTAGCATGCCATCCCGATTGATGTCAGTGTACACAATAGCAGTTACACCTTGTTTAGACAATTTTTGAGCTAAATCTACGGCTAAGTGTTCTGTAACAGTAGCCCAGCCATTTATTGCAACTCGGCCCGCTTTTGCATCTAGTCCTACTATGATATGCCCTGGAAATTTATCACAGGCGGTAGCTATAAATTCTGGATCTACAACTGCTTGCGTTCCTATAATTACATAATTTACGCCAATATCGATATAATTTTCAATGGTGTTTAGATTACGAATCCCACCGCCTATTTGGATGGTCAATTCTGGAAATGTATTAGCTATGGCAGTGATAGCTTTGTTGTTAAGGGGGGTGCCGGCAAAGGCTCCATTTAAATCTACTAGATGCAAACGCTCAGCCCCCGCGCTAACCCAGCGTTGTGCTGTAGCAACTGGATCATCAGAAAATAGGGTGGCATCTTCCATGCGGCCTTGGCGCAGACGTACACAACGTCCATCTTTAAGATCAATGGCTGGAATCAACAGCATAGTTTTGAATTCCTACGGTAATGTGACTGCAACATGCATTAGGTGCTCATTTCAATATATAAGTTATACTCATATTAGTGTGTATTGGCTGATACATTATCATAATTACAAGTCATGCGGCTGTGATATGTACCGACAGCCAAGCTAGATGGGAATAGGTCTTTGGCCACCTAACCCAACACCTTTACGGTAATTCCCACGTTCCTGCGCCCCTGAGTGCCTATTGATGTTTGGAACACGTTTCAACTCATTTAATTTTTAGCTTTTTTTACTAACAAACCCCCAACCGCGGTCCCTAATTCTTTGCAAGTATCATAGCAAGGTGAATTGCCCTGGTCGTTATTGTCGTTAATGCGTTCGCTGGCAACGATTTCTGCAAAGGCAGAAGCCATTAACTCATTGCCACTCATGGAATCGCGTAGCGAAGCATGTCTGGTCAAACCCCTTTGAGCCTTTAATTTTGCAGCGGTAGCACCGAATACTGTACTCCAACCTACCCCATAAAATCCCTTATATCCCTTCTCATGCAGGGAACCCCTTAAACTTTTTGTCTTTTTCCCGCTTTTTGGTGCCGTCTTAATCTCTTCTCATGCAAGGAAACCGTTCGAACCCTTACCCCGTTTTTCGCCCTTACAAATCAATAGGTTACAACGCAAAAATCAATCTTTAAAAAAACCTAAAAGTCAGGTTGTTTTCCCACGCCTTTTTGAGAGCCAGTTTAGACATTTCTCCTTGATTTTATTGAATAAAAATCACCTGACTTTTATATGTATAATACCTTCTCAAAAAGCATCAGCAATTTCATATGCTTACAACGCAGTCCAAAATAATAATGTAAGGTAATCATCAATATAGAACCTCCATATCAACCTCCAACCCTGCAACATGCCGCATAGAATATAACAATTCGATTCTATTTTATCAACTAACAAGCTTGTTAACCTTACCACCTATCACTTTCATCCGGAAGAGTTAAAAGCAGCAAAAAATGATAAACCAAATTTTGGTAGAGAATTACCCATTTCGGCACAGAGCAGAAGTTTTCTTAAACTTCGCTGGAACCATGACAGGCAAGAACGGACAACTTATTGAAGACCCAGTGTTCAGGATCTTGTTGTTTGGCTGCTTTTTTGCTAATGGTGTGGGCGATTCCTTGGTATCTTTGCCTCCGACATCGACACACCAATATAAAGCTAGAGCCATAATTAAAACCAATCTGACTCCCCGTTCAGGATAACGTAATTGCGTATCTTCCAAACCAAAACCGCAGCTTTTGAAATCAGAAAACATTGGCTTAATGCACCAGCGCAATCCATAGTCACGCACAGATGCAGGATTTGGAATGCAATCCATTACTACGATCCATGGTTTCTTGTGTCCACTTTCGTGCAATACGCCAATGTTGGTCTCAATTCCAGATTTGAATAGTCTGACACTCACTGCATAGCGTTGTGTAAAACCGCTAGCGAATTTTTTGGCATTTGTGATATCCGCACAACCTACATCTAGAGCGTGATTGCCTTTTAGACGCAGCCGGTGGTGGATAATTGGTTTTTAAAATGAGCGAACGGGGAGTTATGTTATTTCCATAAATTAACAAATTTATTGCGATATTTAAGCATTACTGTTTCGATAAAATCCTTCTTCTCATAACAAAACGAGGCGTCGGCAATATTGGATAGGTTTATTTCTACGTTGACTTTAGCCCCAAGTAAACTGCTGAATAGAAGATTACGGCCTACCACAACGTCGCTTACAACATCCGGATTACCAATTTCACTCAAAAGGTAAGTAGTTGGTATGATTTCATAACAATTTTCAAATAGTTCAAATGGAACTTCGGCGGCACCCTTAAGTGTAAGTTGAATAGCGTCAGCTCTAATTTCAATATCAGCTGCTGTAATGCGTGGTAATTTATAGGCTGCGACAACTGCTTGAAATGCGTCCATGTCTTGCTGAGCCAAAACTATCATATGCTGACGTTTAGCTTCAAAAAAATCTAATAATTCAATAAGTTTTGCACTATGATCAGCAAATTTTTTCTTGCCGAGAGTAAGGCGACATACCATGGATAGCAAGGCAGTGCCCTGGGCAGCAGTAATGGCAGCAGCGGCCCCGCCGCCAGGAGTTGGCTGCTTGCTAGCAAGTTGTTCTATATACTCAGATAAAGGTTCGTGATGTAGCATAATCTTGGTTATGTATTCCCTAATTGCATATTTCAATAGATTTAGCTTATTTTTTTACTAGCCGTAGTATTGTGCAGCTATAGTGGTAGTTTATGTTACAGCTAGTTAAGACATGCTAAATTACGGTTAATTTCGTGTTTAACTTAAGCAATTTTAAGTTTACGGCCATCAAGCCACAAGGCAATGCTAAGGAAAGCAACTATTTCTATGGTGGCCACAAGGATGGACGAAATGTCAGTATGGTTAATCACGATAATGTGTATACAGTAAATGCTAATTCCGAGAATTAAGTAGGTTATGATGCGCTTAATATCGTAAGGTACTGGATAGTAATAGTTACCCAAAATATAGGATATTACTGCCATAGTTGCATAACAGACTAAGGTAGCCCAAGCCGCACCTATGTAGCCAAAGATTGGTACCCACCATAGTAGTAATACCAGGGTTATGACTGCTCCAAGGATTGATACAGCAGCCCCTATGAGGGTGTGATCACTAAGCTTATACCAAATAGACAGATTTACATAGATGCCTAAAAATAGATTAGCAAACAATAATATTGGTGTAACTTGGATTCCAACTCGATACGGAGCACCTACAAAATATTTAAAAATGTCAATGTATAGGCTAACAACCAAGAATATAAATACACAAGCAATTACAAAATAGCGCAATACCGCAGCATAGATTTGTTTGGCATTGGCCTGTTGGGCATAAGCAAAGAAGAAAGGTTCGCCTGCATAGCGAAAGGCTTGGATGAATAAGGACATAAGGATAGACAGTTTGTAGCATGCACTGTATATTCCCAATTGTGCCATATTTTGGGTAGAATCGTATGGTAACAAGTATTTTAATACTACACGATCTAACATTTCATTTATTATACCAGCAAAACCAATTATTACCATAGGGAGAGAGTAGCGTAAAATGCGATTTAATAGGCTAATATTAAAGCCATTTGTTATACCCTTTAATTCTGTGCTGAGAAGAACTAGTTTGGCTATACTAGCGATTAAATTGGCAATCAGCACATAACCGACGCCTACTTCAGGGTACCACAGGCTTCCTGCCCAGGAGGTGGGATCTGCGGTATATTTTGCCTTACAATAACCGATAAAGAACAGGTTGAAACCTATATTGACGGCTATTTCTAGTAATTTAATACCGGCAAAACGCATGGCTTGGTGTTCAGCGCGGAGCCGGGCAAAGGCTATGGCTCCAACCGAATCAGCAGCTAGGATCACGGCGGTCCAAGCTAAAAACTGGGGATGTTGCTGGTAACGTAGGTTGGTAGCCAAGGGCGTTAGAAAAATAAAGACTAAGAATAAAAACAGACTGTTGATGCCAATTATGGTGCGCAACGTGGTGGAATAGACTATTTTTGTATCCCATTTGTTGTCGGAACTGAAGCGAAAATATCCAGTTTCTAGGCCTAACATTAAGGTAACAGTTAGAAAACCCATGTAGGCATATAATTCGGCGATTACTCCATATTCTTCAGGGGCAAAGTAGTAGGTAAACAGTGGAACTAAAAGATAATTTAAAAATCTTCCTACCACGCTGCTAAATCCGTATATTGCGGTTTGGGATGCAAGTTTTCTTAATGGATTCAAGTTAATGCTCTTAGTTAAGTGGTAAAAATTGTTATAACCCCATTTTCAAACAGACATTACTCCGCGGTTGTTTACTTGCTAAAGCCCAGTAATAATGCGCTATTTTAAAAAATTGTTAAATAAGGGGTGCTCACCCGCCAATATTATTGATAATAAAAAGCTCATATTTAAAGCTATAATCATATACAAAAAAACTATTCTTGTGGAGGTCGTGTCCATGAGACAAGCAAAAGATGGGGGGCAATCGTGTCCAAATCAAAATTGTCCAATGTACCACCGCTTACATTGTGGTAATATCATGTCAATAGCCACTTACATGACGTAGAGCGGTAAGCGTCGCGTTTTTTGTGCTGAAAATGCAAATAAGGTTTCTCATAAACCAGGGAAACCATCTTTTTTGATTGAGCGTCTAAATTTGACAATGCGTCAGTTTCTTGTGTCTATTGTACAAAAAATCAGTAATTTTTTGTAAAAACGCAAACACTTGCAAAATAGAATTACGTTTTTTCAAGCATTTTATAATGTAGCGCGTCCTCCCAGGTTTGCGCATTCAATTTCTAAGTGAGCAATAAGTTCGTATAGGCGTTAATGTCTTAAATGGAAAAAGCAAACACCGGCTATGGCGGCGGGACTAATCAGATTATATCTGGGTTTTTTGTAAAATTTCAACCATTAAATTTGAGCCATTTGTTTCTCAAAATATTAGCTGGTGAGTGCCCAACACGCAATTAGCAAATAAAAGCACTAAAGTATTCTCAAAAAGTCAATCATGCTGTAGCCTTTAATACCATTAAAAATAAATCCTTTGAACTCTTTACATCACAACTTAGATGCTGAAGCCTTGCTTAATAGATTAGGATCACTATTTTTACAATCTCCAATAGTTATGCTAAAAAATAATGCTACTCGTCACAAGTCTTAAATGTGTAACCGTTTTAATCATCTTAAACGTAAGCATAAAATATGCGTTTAGGGCTTAACTTAATGGCAGTGAGGCATTGCCCAGGTAGGGCGTTGGGGCGTTTATTGTCAGTAGTTGTATTGCCACTATTGGAATAGGGAACTCTAGAGTATTGATACTGTTGATATTCAGCATGAATATTACTAGCGACGAGGAGCATAAGCCACAGTATGTGGAGTATGTTATGGGGTATGTAGGGTATATGTGTTAGGCGTGTATTCATGGATGCTTGACTTTAAATTGGTAAGTGGTGTTTAATTATAAGGCGGCTTTAGAGACTGGTGTAACTGTGATTTGTGGTTGGTTATTCATTGTGAAATCATTTGTTAAAGCATTGTATTTAAGGATTATCAACGGTTTTCTTAAACCAACTTATGGAGTAATGCCTATATGCGGTTGCGATTATTGTTACTAATAACTTTTAACTTGTCAATTAGCGCGTTGCTGAGCAGCCCGTAGGTGCGATTAGTGTAGATTAATTGCGCACATTGTGTTAATGTCAACCCAGATTAAGCTTGCTGGTTACCCTTGCGCTCATCAAAAAAGAACAGCATAGTTTATGGGGATGTTCAACGTACATGCGATTACGCGATTATAGATTGTAGCCAAAAATTATCATAGACATCTGAATTATTAACCATGACCGCAACACATGATTTAGCCTATAAAAAACTCTTTTCACATCCAGAAATGGTAATTGACCTAATTAATGGTTATGTAAAGGAAGAATGGGTAAAACAGTTGGATTTTTCTACTTTAGAACGAGTTAACGAAACCTTTGTAACTGATGACTTTAGGGAACGCGAAGATGACATGATTTGGCGGGTACGCTTTGGCGAGCGTTGGCTATACTTGTATTTGCTGATCGAGTTCCAATCTACCGTCGACAAATTTATGGCAGTGCGGCTTATGACCTACATTGGCTTACTCTGGCAAAGCTTAATTTGCAGTAAAAATCTAGATAAATCAAATTCTAAAGCACTATTATCTCCAGTATTACCAATAGTATTGTACAATGGCTCGAAACGCTGGTGGGCACCTACCGTATTATCAGAATTATTAGAACCTGAACTTCCAGCAGAATTAGCTAAATTTCAACCACAACTCAGTTATTTACTGTTGGATGAAGGTCGGTATGCTAAGCATCCATTACCGGAAGTGCGCAATCTAGTTGCAGCTATATTTAAACTAGAAAATAGTCGCTCTGAAGAAGATGTTACCCAAGTACTAAAATTACTACTCAAGTGGTTAGATGATCCGTCCGAAGATGCATTACGCCGTGCTTTTGTAACGTGGCTTAATAGCAATCTACTCCAGCGTATTTTGCCAAACACGAGGCTTAGCGCCAACGTTGAGCTACAGGAGGTGCATGATATGTTAGCAGAATGGTTAGACCAATTGGCTTATGAAACGGAGCAGCGTGGTAGACAGGAGGGTATGCACGAAGGAATTATCAAGGGAAGACAGGAAGGTGCAACAATTGCTAAACGTCAGACATTACAGAAAATCTTGCACCAGCGCTTTCATCTAAAGCAATTACCGGATTGGGTTGAGGTGCGTTTAGCAAATGCTGGTATTGAAGATTTAGAGCGTTGGATTGATCGGCTGTTTCAAGTGCAAACTTTGGAGGAAATTTTTAAGGACTTGTCCGACTAAGATATGATGCGGTTGGCCGTACATAGTAATGTTGGAGATGTTCCAGCGCAGCCTGTTAGGTGCGATTAGTGTAGCGTAATCGCACGCAGTGTATTGCTGTTAATTCAGGTTAAGCTTAACGGTTATCCTTGCGCTCATCGAAAAAAATAGCATAGTTGATAGGATGATTCAATATACGTGCGATTACGCTATATTAAGAGTGCCTAGGGGCTATGCTGGAATATGGAAACTATTAGTATAGGTTGTTCTTAGCTGCATTACCAGATATAGTATGGAAATGATCATAAAAGCTTAAGTTTTTTTGAGCACAAGCCCCATCTCAATAGCTTGCTTGGTACACATTGTGGCCACATGGTAGATAGTTACTGCATATGGCAACACTCCCTAGGGAATAGCAACCAAATTTAGCAGTCGCTCCACAAAGTCATCGGTGGTTATACCCTCAGCTTCAGCTTCAAAAGTCAATAAGATACGATGCCGTAAAATACCAATTGCTACTACGTGGATATGGTGTGGTGTAACAAAGGTATCGCCTTCTAGCCAG
Organism: Achromatium sp. WMS2; assembly: GCA_001276605.1. Lineage (GTDB taxonomy): Bacteria > Pseudomonadota > Gammaproteobacteria > Chromatiales > Chromatiaceae > WMS2. Next base: position 3,325 of record JXSN01000031.1, on the reverse strand, counting down.
GCATAGGCCCGGGCGCAACGTGCTAAAGCGATACTAGCTCGTGGTGAAGCTCCAAAGCGACACCATCTAGCCAAATCGGCATCATAGGCTTTGGGTTTACGAGTTGCTTGCACTAAATCAACTATGTAGTTATTTAACTTGGGATCCAGGTATACTTTAGCCACATCCTGTCGCATGGCAAATAGATCATTTTGGGCTAGGCGATGTGTCGGTGGTTTGTTGACCGTTTTTAATTGTTTGCTGTCTAGCTCTAATATTTGACGTTCTTCATCTCTAGTTGGATATTCCACCCGAGCTTGCATCAAAAAGCGATCTAATTGCGCCTCTGGCAAGTGGTAAGTTCCTTCCTGTTCCACTGGATTTTGGGTTGCTAACACCATAAATAACTTTGGCAAAGGATAGGTACGCTGCCCTACCGTAATCTGTTGTTCAGCCATGGCCTCTAACAAGGCTGATTGTACCTTAGCCGGGGCGCGGTTTACTTCGTCACCTAGCAAAATATTGTGAAATAATGGTCCAGGGCGAAACTCAAACTCACCTTTCTCATGGCGATAAATATCGGTACCGATTAAATCCGAAGGCAATAAATCTGGAGTAAACTGAATTCGGTGAAAATCACCCTCTATAGATTCGGCTAAGGCCTTTACAGCAGTGGTTTTAGCAAGTCCAGGCATACCTTCTACTAATAGGTGACCACTGCTTAATAAGCAGATTAACATGCTATCAATAAAAGATTTTTGGCCTATAATGCGTGACCCTATATGCTCTCTTACTAAGTTTAAATCCGATGGTGTCATATTAAATTTCGTTTAGGTAATATGTAATTGTTATAACAGCATAAAAAAAGATATTCTGGATCTAAATTTAAAAAACATCATTATTTATTAATATTTCAGTAATCACTCAATTATGTAACTGAGGTATACCAATTAGGCTAGGAGATACGGGCATGTGCCACTCAACACGTTTTTGATCGTTTCCACGCTCCAGTGTAGAAACACATCTAGGGACCACCGCACCCCATATTTTAACTGCTTAATAACTAGATGATTTTGTCAAAGTAGGTGCTTAAATTTTATGTAAGATCAGTTACAATATTCGAAAAGTATATTATACTTAATGACTATTCAAATTACCAGAATTAACCTAACTCAATAACAGCATGTGTCAATTGGTAGCTATTTGACCGTGTTTACGACTAAAGATCTTTATTTATACTAATTGTTACAAGATAAAAATGCCATATAAATACATATTTTATGTGTAACTAGCAAAGAGAGTTGATTATTATGAGTAAACTAACACATTATTTATTATATTGTAGTTTTTTGTTATGTTTGATTATACCTATAAGTAGTTTAGCAGCTGAAGATGATAAACCACTCATTACTATTAATTCTAGCGTTAATAGTCAGCCAGTTACGGCAAACTCCCAAACCATGGTAAAAGATATATCTTTAGTTACTACTGAACAAGTAGGAGCTGCACGTACATTAGCTGAAGCTGATGCTAGTTTAAGTACCGAGGATAAAAAGAAATTACTGGAATTATACGAGCAAATTCAGGCAGGAGTGAAGAAGATTACAACTTTACAAGCTCAAGCCTCTACTTTAGATAATCAAATTCTTAATGCTCCACAGCGTATTGCTGAGATTAAGCAAGCTTTACGTAATATTAAACCACCAACTGAATTAGATATTCCCGCCGCTGCACTAAAAAATTTAGAACAAATCGAATTATTTATCAACCAACAAAATGTGAATTTAGCCGAAAATAAAGAAAATTTGCGCTTGAAAGAAAATCAGCTATCCGAACTATTAGTAGGTTCTAGAAATCTTACCGCCGATTTAGCTTCGAAGATTAGAGCACTAGAACAATTAGATAAGGAAATAACCGCCAGTGGTACATCGGTAGGCGAAACAACTGCATTACAACAAGCTAATACTTGGGCATTACAGATACGGCGTCAAGTCCTATCCCTGGAAATTGATATTCTGAAAAAGCGCTTGGGAAGTATTTTATTAACAGAATTAACTCAAAACGAAAGAGATTTACTAGCTGCTAAAATTACTCAAACGGAGCAATTTTTAGTACTTCTAAAGGGAAAGGAACAATTATTACAGTCTATACAAGCAGCTGTGGCTAGTGCTCAGGCGATATCAGATGTAAATAATGCTAAATCACAACTCTCTACTGCCGATCAGGCAGCAGCCGAGGCTACACTGCATTGTCATAAAGAACTAGAAACCTTAGTAGCTAAAGATCAAGGTGTAAATAGCAAACTATTAGCCGCTGGGCAATCCCTAGAAGTTCTAAAGTCTGATTTAGAACGTATTCGCCAACGGGTGGAAGTTGCCGGCCTTAACCGCGCTATAGGCAGAATGCTGCGACAACGTCGTGAAAATTTACCTTCTTTCCGTGACTACAATAGGGAGGCTGCATTAAGATCAGAGCTATTCGGTCAAGCTGTTGATAGACAAATGGAAATAGATGATTTATTGCATGATATTCCGTTGACTGGTTCTAGCAGTTTGCAGGCATATCGAGCTGCACTAAATGAATTGCAAAAGGTTTATAGTCGTTATCTTACTAATTTAGCAAGCTTAGATATTGCAGAACATCAATTAGTTGAGGTATCAACTCAATACATATCCTACATAGACGATAAACTTATTTGGATTCCAAGTGCTGGTTTGATTAGTTTATTTTCTAAAGATAGCAATTTAATCTGGGATTTTTGGTTATTACAGCCGGCTAATTGGGTTATCCTAGCTCAGGATTTTGGGAATGCTATAACTTATTGGCCAATTAGGATTTTAGCGATCAGTATTTTGTTGATCGGGGCTTCATTTTATCGCAAACAATTTTTGCTAAGAATGCAGGAAATTAGTCAAGCAACGCGCAAAATTCGCACTGATTCCTTTGTGTTATCTATGGAAGCCTTGATTTTAACGTTGCTTTTGGCATTGCCGTGGCCCTTGGTAATTTTGGGTATAGGCTATATATTAAGCTATTATCCAACAACTAGGACTTTTTCAAGCGCCATTGGTACCGGTTTACTGGATATGGGTTTGTTATTAATCAGTCTGAATTTAGTGCGGGTTTTATGTTATAATGACGGAGTTGGAGATCGACATTTCCGCTGGTCTGAATCTTTACGTATGACACTACGTAAAAATATTAGTTGGTTTATGCCATTGGCAGCACCATTAAGTTTTTTGGTTGCGGCTACAACCAATCCTGAAACCCCACTGCTAACGCAAACTATAGGAATATTGGCATTTACAATATTAATGTTAGCCGTAATCTTATTGTTGTGGCGAAT